>NZ_JBJPHS010000013.1:0-30541 GCF_052939495.1 Phormidesmis sp. 146-12
GTGGGGGATTTAGGGGGCTGAAGCCGATTGAAACGAAGCGAGTCACTCTCATCGGTCTCGCGTGAATTTAGAAAAAAATTATCGATCTTGCATAAAAACTGCCTAAAATTTCTAAGAGTGATGTAGGGTGACAGAATTCCTCACAAACGAGGAAGCTCGATCGCCTCAAGCCCCTGCACGCATCTTGCCGATATGACTGGAACACAGACATCATCGAGTCAATTGCTTGACCCATCCTTGCTTGACCAACAGTTAAAGCAGATGGCGATCGCCGCTCAACACCATCCGCCCAAAAGTCGCCTCCGTCAGCGCGCACTATCTCAGTTAATTCGGGCGCTCCAGCAGTCAAAAAAGCTAGTACGTCCCCGTCGATCGCAGTTTCAAGGATTCTACGACGAAATCTATGCCGAAGCGGTACAGCGATTGTTTGTCCATTTGTGCGAAAAGATTGATGCTTACCAACCCCACCGGGGAGAAGTGCTGCAATGGGTGAATTTTTTGCTCGATCGCCAGTTTTTTATCGAAGCCAGCCGAGACATTTTGCCAACTTTACCCAAAGGAATTGATCCGCGTCGGGTCATTTGTTTGACCTTGGAAGATCTCGACCACAGCAACCCCAGCGAAGTCAATCCCCAATTAGTACCTTTGCCGTCCCAACAAGTCCAACAGTGTTTGGAAGAAGACCCAGATGGTAAATTTCGCGCTACGTTTATCGATCGTAGGCCAGCAGCCAATTTTCAAGTTCTCGCACTGAGACGACTTGCGGGCTATTCCTGGCAAGATCTGTCTTTAGAACTAGGCATTAGCATTCCGACTCTCAGCAGCTTTTATCAACGATGTCTGACAAAGTTTGCGCCTCAGTTAAGAGCCTACTTGTCTTGAGACGTGAGGATCTATCGACCGGATTATGCAAGCTAGATACTATACCACTGTGAATTTGATGAAGTTTTTTCGCTTCGATGTCAAGCTTCTGCCTCCCCAACCCCCCAATTCTGGGGGCTTCAAAATCAGTTGAGCTACAAAGTTCTAGTAACTATGGCTTGAGCCATCAAGCAAAAAGTTTTGTCAGTTAACTAGCCCAATCCATCTCAACACCTTCATTCCTATAACGGAGCTAATTGCAACATGAATCCTTCTACTACAGTCGATCAGGCAACAGTGACGATTCCTATAACGCTGAGAGCGCGTGAAATAGCCGATCGCTTTCGTCAAGAGCATCCTCACAAGGCAAAGCAGGTCTATTTGAATACTTTGGCAGTTCAAGTAGTGCAGGCTTACTTAAGTTGGTTTGGGATTGCGACGGAGCTATCAGAAAGTTATAGCTGGAATCCGGTGATGCAAGCGTTATCGAATGTTGCAGACCTGATGGTTACGGGAGTAGGTCGATTAGAGTGTCGATCGGTCTTGCCCAACGAAGTGACTTGTCAAATCCCCGCCGAAGTTTGGGGTGACCGGATTGGCTATGTTGCCGTACAGTTTGATCAAGCTTTGACAGAAGCAGTTTTGCTAGGGTTTACTGCTCAGGTGACCACTGAAACCGTGTCGATCGCACAGCTACGATCGCTGGATGAGTTACTCGATCGCTTAAAGCAGTCAGAACCCGAAACGCCCACACATCTAAGTCGCTGGCTAGAGGGCACGATCGAAGCAGGTTGGCAGACACTAGAGGAATGTTTTGGACAACAGCCTATTCTCAATTTTCGAGGAACCAGTCAGCTTCAAGCAGTCGAGTCGCCTGTAATTCGTAGTAAGATGCTGAATCTGGGAATTGGCCTAGAAGAAATATTCGTCGCGCTTTTAGTCGGTGTGATTCCTACAGACACTGAATGGATGGAAGTCTGGATTAGAGTGTGTCCCCTTGATCGTCAAACCTACTTACCCGCTGGGCTAGAAGTGATTGTATTGGATGCAGAAGACTGTGCAGCGATGCAGGCCCAATCTCGCCATACTGACATGATTCAACTAAGGTTTACTGGCACGATCGGCGAAACCTTTAGCATCAAAATTGCATTAGGACGACAAAGCGTTATCAAAGCGTTTGTAATCTAAGAAGACATCAGTTCGACAAGTTTTTTCACTGCGCTGCTTGAAGCTTGTGCCCCCCAACCCCCCACTTGTGGGGGACTTTCATCAACGATTCAGATTGGATTCAGCAATGCCGTTTTTAAAGTCACCAAAAACCTAATCAAATTCACAGCTTAATCAGCGATGAAGAATCAAGCAAGTTGACAGCTTAAGTAACTTCATCCGAGAATACAACTCACTGCTTCATCCCTCATCCCTTCTCATGAGAACCCGATCGTGCTAAACGTTGAGAAACTGGTTGTCCTCAAGCTAGATGGTGACTTTGAGCAAGGGTTTCGAGTCGCCTTAGAAGTCGGTATCGATGGCGATCGACCTGCGATCGAGATGGTTGGGTTTCTTCCGGCTAACTCAGAGTTGGTCATGGTTCTACACCGATGGCAGCAAGCTTATCGTAGTTTGGGACATCACACTCGCATTGTTCCGCAAGAGATCATCTATGGTGGCTCGGTCAATCAGTTGGATGACTGTCGCAGCTTTGCCCGCGAACTGCACGATCGTCTCAACACCTGGTTAGATTCACCCGCCTTTCGAGGCATTGACCGTCGGCTCAGAGAAGCGTTGAGTCCAGAAGAAGTGATTCGGATCTTGGTGCGAAGTCAGGACGAACAGATCCAGCGGTTGCCCTGGCAGAGTTGGAATCTACTAGAGCGCTACCCCAAAGCAGAAATTGCGCTATCAGTGCCGACTTTAGAACGCATTCAGGTTGATCGATCGCCCGGTCGTCCCGTTCGGATTTTGGCAATTCTAGGTAATCAGTCCGGTATTGATGTCGAAGCCGATCGCAGAATTTTGGAACAGTTGCCCGCTGAAGTGACCTTTCTCGTCGAGCCACCTCGCCAACAGATTACCCAACAGCTTTGGAACCAGCCCTGGGACATTCTGTTTTTTGCCGGACACAGCCAAACCGAAGGCAACCACGGACGAATCTACCTCAACCCACAAGAAAGCCTCACCCTGGAAGAACTCAAGTATGGACTGCGACAAGCGATCGCTCAAGGCTTACAGTTAGCCATTTTTAATTCCTGTGATGGATTGGGGTTTGCTCAAGAATTTGCTCAACTTCATCTTCCTCAGATGATTGTGATGCGAGAACCTGTTCCTGACCCGGTTGCCCAAGCATTCCTCAAAGTGTTTCTATCTGAATTTACGCAAGGCGAATCACTCTACTTGGCGAGCCGTCGATCGCGAGAACAATTACAAGGACTCGAACACGACTTTCCCTGCGCTAGTTGGCTTCCTGTTCTCTGTCAACATTCTCCTGATCCGCCACCTCGCTGGCACATGCTGTCCAGACAAAAAGAGGGTTCCGTCCCTCGGTCTTCTCTGCGATTGCGACTGTTCACCAGTGGGCTAATAACTGCTCTGATACTAGGAATTCGCTGGCTAGGCGGACTACAATCGCTGGAACTTGCAGCCTTCGATCGTCTGATGCGCCTCCGACCGAGTGAAGGATTAGACCAGCGGTTGTTGGTTGTCAAAGCGACCGAAAAAGACTTTCAACAACTTCAGGAATATCCCCTCAGCGATCGCACAGTTACCCAACTATTACAAAAGCTAGAACGCTACGAGGCTCAAGCGATCGGCTTAGATTTATATCGTGATATTCCCCAGGGCACCGGACGCACTGCACTCCTACAACACCTGCAAACGAGCGATCGCGTCATTGTTCCCTGCAAACTGCCCGATCAGCGAAGTCAAGGAATTGCTCCACCCCCTGATATTCCTCCTGATTCTTTGGGCTTTACGGATGTTGTGGTCGATCCCGATCGAGTGATTCGTCGTCAGGTATTATCCGTAAGTCCAAAACCAGGTGTGTCCTGTTCGACTGGCTATGCACTGAGTTTTTTATTAGCGGCTCGCTACTTAGCAGACAAGGGAAAGCCGAATACTGTAACAAACAACAATTGGCAGCTTGGCAAAGTTTTACTACCTCGATTGCAGGTGCCAACAGGGGGCTACTCTACGATCGAGACCAATGGTTCTCAAATTTTGCTCAACTACCGAGCGCCGATCGAAGTCGCCCAACAAGTTACAGTCACCCAGGTATTAAATGACCCTGACCCGGACTACATTCGCGACCGCATTGTTCTGATTGGAGTCGATATCGAAGACATCGATCGCTTTGCGACACCTTACAGCCGAGATAATAGTCAGACGCTCCCCGGTGTTGTAATTCATGCCCAAATGGTGAGCCAACTACTGAGTGCTGTTTTGGATCAGCGTCCTTTACTTTGGGTATGGTCTCCTGGCGTAGAAGGACTCTGGATCTGGGGCTGGTCGATCGCGGGTGTGTGGGTTGCAGGAATGTCAATGTGGACAGGGCGAACTGGATTGCTCTATTGGAGCATCACAAGTGCAGGAGTGCTAATCCTCTTAGGCGGCATTTGTTTTGGATGGCTTAAGCAAGGCGGTTGGATTCCGTTAGTTCCGTCTGCGATCGCATTCTCGGCAAGCAGTGGTAGTTTGGTGATTTACAACACCTTTTTAACTAAAAAGAAACTTCAAAAACAGATCTAGACAGCATTCCTTTATGATTACACTAGCGATCGAGCATTGTAGAATGCAGCCAGAAATAAAAACAAGTTTGTTCATCCATCAAACGACCAGCCAATGACGAATGACAAAGGACACTCCCAATGTACAGAGTCAATCAAATTCTCCGATACACCGTCTTAGCCGCCACGATCGCGGCACTGCTACTGAATGACATCAGGGTAGCTTTCTCTGCACCTGCACCACGCCCCAAACGGACTCGCATTCGTTACAAAATCGCGCTACCGCCGCCGACGGGCAATCCTACTCAAACCAGTGGCGCAGGAAGCCGAGGACAAACTGGTAAATGCCCTGCTGTAGACATTCCCCTCACCGCATTGGTGCCGACTTCGACTGAGAGCGATTTTGTCTGGGGTCGCACACTAGAAGCGCGGCCTACTTTCTGGGTGTATGTTCCCTATCGGCTGACTCCGCAACTACCAGGTGAACTACGACTCAAAGAGCAAGACACTGAGGGAAACAGCCGCAATCAGACCATTGTTCGCATTACCAACGCCGCCCCCGGTGTGATGGGCATTCGCCTGCCCGCCAATAAAACATTAGCCACCAATCAGCTCTACTACTGGAGTTTTGTGGTACTTTGTGATTCAAATGATGCTTCGGCTAACCAATTTGTCAAAGCAGCCATCCAGCGCATTGCTCCCCAGCTAGTCAACTTATCAGCACCGGGACGAAAAGCTGCCCTCTATGCAGAAGCTGGACTGTGGTATGACGCAATCACCCAGCTAGGCAAAACGCTACACGATCGCCCCCAAGACCCCCGCACGCTGGACGATTGGACAACCCTACTCACCGACAGCGGCTTAAATCGAGTCGCCCTCAAAGCGATCGTCAAAACCCCCTGAGCCTCCTCGTGAATCAGAACAAAGTTCTCCCTCATCCCCTGGTTGACTGACAAAACTCCTGAAACCCTCGATTCTTCGTAGGTTGGTGTTGAGCAACGCGAAACCCAACAGCAGCCTTTCTACCGTTGCTAACGTTGGGTTTCACCAGGTTCAACCCAACCTACCTGAAAAGATTTGTCAGTCAATCAGCCCTCATCCCTCACCCTCACATCAAGAGGTGCCACCGTGCAGAGTCTTCATATCGGGCTGCTAACCGTCATTCTGGGAGCGATCGCTGCCCATCCAACGTTGGCACAGTCCATCACTCCAGGAATCGATGGAACGGGCACTGTGATCAATCAAACGGGTAGTACCTACACGATTACGGGAGGCACCCCGATCAATGCCAATCTGTTTCATAGCTTTCAAAGGTTTGGACTTAGCCCTGGCGAAGTGGCTACGTTTTTGTCGAATCCCAACATTCAAAACATTTTAACCAGAGTTAATGGAGGCGAAACGTCGGTTATTAATGGCTTGATTCAAGTAACAGGCGGCAACTCCAATTTGTTTTTGTTGAATCCGGCAGGCGTAATTATTGGAGCCAATGCCAGTCTCAATGTGCCTGCTGCCTTTGTTCCTGACCCTCTACTTCCAGGTTCTTCAGATATCTTGCGATCGTCCTCAGTGTCGTCGTTTTCATCATCAGTGTCGTCGTCATTCTCATCATCGGCTTCGTCGTTTTCATCATCGTTTTCATCGTCGTTTTCGTCGTCATTCTCATCATCTAGCTTTAGTAGTTCCATCACGTTCAATCTTCTCCAAAATCCATTACCCAATTCGCTCACCTTCTCACAACCTACGATTAAACCGTCTCTTCCACTTTTACAGAATCCGGTACCTTCAGTCTTTCGGGGACGATCGCTGATCCAATTCAATTCACCTGACAGTTTGTTGAAGTTTCCGGCGACTATTCCCTCGATCGCGCTTCCTCGACAGCTAACCGGAGGCACAGGCGACAATGCAACGACAGCCATTGAGCAAAACGGCACGATTCAGCTAGTTGGTTCTGGACTGAGCAGTGCTACTGTGGAGCCAACCCGCTCTGAGAACCGTCCTGACATCGCACAACCTGCCAGCGCCTCACCCCCTCCCTCATTGATGGATGCAACCTGTCTGGATACAGGGGTTAGTAATATAGAAGCTACCCTGACTCAAACCTACTCCAACTACTTCAGATTCAAATCGAGCCATCCGACTTCGACCAATGCTTGCCTTGTTCTTGACTCGATCCAAACCGCAACAGGGGTTAAAAATGCCTTACTGTATGGCACCTTTGTCCCTGCCTCGCTCAACACTGATCCAGAACAGGCCCAACTCGAATTAGTAATCGTTGCTCACTCACGACCTCCGATTCGCAAACGCATTGCGGCCGCTACTCGCCAAACAATTCGACAATTAACGAATCAGTTTCGCAGTGAGATTTCTGATCCGAGTAAAGTCGGTACAACAAGCTATCGTCGATCGGCACACCAACTCTACCAACTTCTCATCGCCCCGATCGAGTCAGAACTCAAAGCCCAACGCATCCAGCACATCACCTTAATTTTGGAGCCAGACCTTAGCACACTGCCTCTAGCAGCCCTCTACGATCGTACCACTCAGCAGTTTCTTATTGAGAAGTACAGCCTTAGCTTGATGCCCAGTTTGAGCCTCACTGACACACGCTATCGAGATATTCGCAAACTGCAAGTGTTAGCAATGGGTCGCTCAACCTTCACCGATCCTAGACAGTCTCCTTTACCTGCTGTCCCGATCGAACTTGCGCTGATCACTCAAACCCTCTGGTCGGGCAAAGCCTTTCTCAATGAGCAGTTCACGCTCAATAACTTAAAACAACAGCGCCCTCAATCCTTTGGCATTCTGCATCTGGCCACTCACGGAGAATTTAAGTCTGGAGACCAGCGCCCCAATGCTGCCAAAGAAGATTTAAAGCTGTCTCTACAAACCCCGAATGCTTCCTACATTCAGCTATGGGATACACAACTACGCCTCAATCAACTTCGCGACCTGAAGCTAGACAATCCCCCGGTCGAACTGTTGGTTCTGAGTGCTTGTCGGACGGCAGTGGGCGATCGTACGACCACCTTGGGATTTGCCGGACTTGCGCTCCAGTCGGGTGTAAAATCAGTTCTCGCCAGCCTGTGGTATGTCAGCGACGCGGGAACATTGGGACTGATCGCCGAATTTTATCAGCAGTTAGCAAAGTCCTCCACCAAAGCAGAAGCAATACAACAAGCCCAAATTGCAATGCTCCGTCAGCAGGTCAAAATTCAAGACGGTCAATTGTCCTGGACAGGTGGCAAACAGCCTCTACCCGCCAAGTTGCCCAAATTTGTTGATTTATCTCATCCCTACTACTGGTCAGGATTCACGCTAATTGGCAACCCCTGGTAAGGAGAACTGGGCAAATTGGAGACATCAATTGAATTTCCCCTAATCCTCTATGAGTGAGAAACTTTGAATTAGAATTCTAGCTAGTGGTTTATCGTCGATCGGGTTACGTAGGCTATTTTGAAGATCCCGATTCGTCCCCCTGCCCGATACACCAAAGCCTTCTTCAGGAGAACTCAAGTTTATAGAATAGACTTCCTGCACGAATCATAGATGCCCTCCGACTAAAGTCGGGGCTACAAGAGCAAAGTGTGCCTTCGCACACTAAAGAGGCGATTTTAACCGTTAGTCCACGGAGGTGGACTTTGTTCTGATAGCAGCGATTTCAATCGCCAGGTATTCATGCAGGAAGTCTAATCAATCGATTTGTATCTTGAGTCTGAATATGTTGTTTGCGACAGGAGCTTGACGTTGGGTGGACGGTGACATGCTCACAGGTTGCGCTCCAACCATACGATCTCACGCGGCCTCCTTGAATGAGGCCCGGCAAGATTTTAAGACAGTTGTGCAGCCTCAAAAAGCCCCGATTCAGCCCGTCGAAGCCGCCCCAACTTCCATCTTTCAAACGATCAAATATCCGGCTCCAAGCGGCAAACTGGCGGCTTATCTTTCTCCCAATCCTGGCGACGGCAAAAAACATCCCGCAATGATTTGGATCACAGGCGGCGACTCCAACACGATCGGCGATGTCTGGTCTCCGGCTCCGCGTGACAACGATCAAACGGCGGCAGCGTTTCGCAAAGCAGGCATTGTGATGATGTTCCCTTCATTGCGAGGGGGTAACGACAATCCAGGCACCAAAGAAGGCTTTTTGGGCGAGGTAGATGACGTGATCGCCGCCGCAAACTATTTAGCAAAGCAGGATTACGTCGATCCCAAACGGATTTATTTGGGCGGTCACAGTACAGGCGGCACCCTGGTTTTGCTGGTTGCACAGACCTCCAATCTGTTTCGTGGGGTCTTCTCTTTTGGGCCAGTAGAGGATGTCTCCCGATATGGAGCCGACTCTGGGTTTCTGCCATTTGATATTTCAAATCAGAAGGAAGTCGAGGTACGATCGCCCCTCCATTGGTTGTCTTCTATCCGATCGCCCGTCTAGTTTTTTGAAGGAACTGAGGGCAATGTAGATTCGCTGCGAGCCATGTCAGAAGCTTCAACAAATCCAAAAGTCCAGTTTATTGAGGTCAAAGACGTTGACCATTTCGCCACGCTTGCCCCAATCAATGAGATCATCGCCAAAAAGATTCTCAAAGACACCGGAGAGATGAGCACCCTTTCGATCTCTCCAAAGGAAGTGAATCAAGCTTTTTCTCGATAACTCGATCACCTGGTCTCTATTTCATCTCGGCAGAACTGGTGGTCTTTGATTTTACAAATTTTGTAATTCGCCGCCAGTTTGCTTTGACCACTTTCCACTGAGCGATCGAATGCAGCACAACAAACGCCAGAAATGTATAAGACAACCAGAAATGAAGACTTCTTCCTACCTCGACCATCGCTGGATTCTTAGGAAATAAATCGGGAAGCACAATCCCAAAAAACTTAACGTTACCGCTCTTAAATGAATTAGAGAGCAAAAACCCTGCGATCGGAACTGCCCACATAAATAAATACAGACTGGAATGCAGCACTACTGTCTTAAACCAGTCCGGCGTAAACTTGGGAAAACGCTTAGTGTACTTGCGCCACCACACCCGCAGCAATACCAAAATTCTCCAAGTGAGCAGCGCCATCGTCAACACCCCGATCGACTTATGAAAGTCATAAAGCGCTCCCCGAAAGGAAACTTCTCTCGGCAGTTGAGCCATAAATGTGCCCACGACAAACAGCACCAGATAACAAGCAGCCATCCACCAATGCACCGACATCAACTGTTTGAAAGCAGAATTAACTCTAGATCTGGCGGTGGTTTGTTGGATTGAGGTCATCAAAGTTCTCCCAGGAGTGAAGGTGATTTAACGTCAATTTGATCAAGTTCTTTCGCTGCTTTGTTGAGCGATTCTGTTCCCCATTCTATAAAACTTCAGAAAGAGTTGTGGCTTGAGTTCTACCCATTTTGATTAACCTTTTCTTAGTCAACGAAGGCAAGCCAAAATACAGGGGATTAAGTTCTGAATTTTTAGTCACATTCCGGGATTCTCTTCAGAATTGCAGAAAGACTTCTGTAGTGTGAGCCATCGGGCTGGTCATTCCATGTCAAAGTTGCACTCAAGCCGCTTGTAGCCATAAGCACAACACAAAGATCTCTCTTTAGGTAGATTGTTAAACAGATTAATTGAAAGAAAGAGAAAAGTCAGGGTCTAAAACACTATCCTGAAGGGTAGAAATCAAACATTTTGTGGCATCATTCGGACGGTTATTAGTTCACTGAGTTATTACCGCTTTGCTCCCTCTTAATGCCGCTCAAAACTTATGTTTAACTACCTTCCACCGCTCAACGAGCACAACTTACCTTACCCAGACACCATCCATCCGATCGTCGTTCACTTTGTGATTGCGATGGTGCTATTTGCAGTATTCTGCGATGGAATCGGCTACTTTACCAAAAATCCTCGACTCTATGAAGTGAGTTGGTGGAATCTGGCATTTGCCACCGTGTCGATCTTCATCGCTGTGATCTTTGGACAAATAGAAGCAGGACTCGCCGAACCCTATGACGCTGCGACCTCAACGTTGGATCTACACACCATTTTGGGCTGGTCGTTATCAGGCATTTTGGCGGGTGTGACGGGGTGGCGCTATGTGATTCGATCGCAAAATAAGCCGCAGTTGCCCATTCCTTATCTAGTCGTGAGTGTGCTACTCGTCGGGCTGGTAATTTTTCAAACCTATCTCGGCGATTTGCTGGTGTGGGTTTATGGATTGCACAACGTTCCGGTGGTTGAAGCGACCAGAAGAGGGGAACTGTGATGAACTCGGATTTAGTTAACCAACTGGGCGATCGCCTCGGTGCTAATGACTTGCCTTATGTGATTCCAATTCATCCCAACCTGGTGCATTTGACGCTGGGACTATTTATCGCAGCGATCGCCTTCGACATTGTGGGCGTGCTTTTTCCGGTTGAGAAAGCGGTCTTTAAGTATCTGGCGATTCCGGTGACGCGATCGGGCCTCTTTGATGTGGGCTGGTACAACGTGTTGGCGGCTGCGGTGATTACATTCTTGACCGTCGCGACTGGGTTTTATGAAATCTTGCTGGCCGATCCGCTAACCGATGTCAAAAGCGCCTGGGGGCTGCAAGCGATGGAAACGATGCTCTGGCATGGCGTTGGGGGTGTGTTGCTGCTGGCTCTCATGGTCGGTATGACCGTCTGGCGAGGCTTTCAGCGCTACCTTTGGCGTAAGGATATGGCCAGACAGGTACAGTGGGGCTATCTTGCAGCAGGGCTGGCTATCTTTTTGCTGATGTTTTTACAGGGGACGCTGGGATCGCATCTGGGCGGTGAGTTTGGCATTCACACCACGGCTGACCAACTGCTCAAAATGGGCGAAAATCCAAATCAACAGTTGTAGGTCTGGTATTCGTCAAACTTTGATTAAAGCGTGTTACTGACTCAAAAACGGTGAACGGTGCTACGAGTTCTCAGAGCTTTTGGTAGTCAATCTTATCTCAGGGCTGTTCTACTAAACTCGATCGATTCCTACTCTTTGCGGCTGTGACTATGAAACTTCGTGCGATTGTGACACTTGCCGTTTTAGCGGTACTTCTGGGATTCTTTAGCGTCTGGATGGGGCAGCAATCCTACGGCTGGTTCCCACCAGAGGCGGCCGCTGAAGCCAAACTGTCAGACGATTTGTTTAGCATCTTTGTCGCACTGGGAACCTTCGTCTTCTTTGGCGTGACGATTCCCATTGTGTATTCTCTAATCTTTCATCGAGCCGGGAAGTATGACTTTAGCGACGGCCCGCCGATCGAGGGCAACACCCTACTCGAAATTATTTGGACAGGGGTGCCGATCGCGCTTGTCTTAGGGCTATCATTTGCCAGCTATCGCACCTACGATAAGATGTCAGTCCGGGGCCCGATGGAGTTGGTACATCTCCACATGCCGCAAATGGTACAAACTGCCAATGCCGCCCCGTTTGACGACACGCCCCAAAAAGAAATTCAGAGCGCCCAGGAAAAAGCCCCCGTAGAAACGATCGAGGTAACGGCCAAACAGTGGGCCTGGATCTTTCGCTATCCCGATCAAAATGTCACCAGTACCGAGCTACATCTACCCGTCGATCGTCGCATTCATTTAGCACTGCATTCAGAAGATGTGCTGCATGGTTTCTATGTGCCAGCCTTTCGACTCAAGCAGGATGTGGTGCCCAATCGAACGATCGACTTTGAGTTTACGCCGATTCGTCCTGGTAAATATCGTCTGAGAGACTCGATGTATAGCGGCACTTATTTTGCAGCAAATCAGGCAGATATTGTGGTGCAGTCCCCCAGTGACTATGAGCAGTGGTTGTCAGATGCCGCTTCCCAAACGCCGTCTCCCGCCTACAATCAAGCGGCCTTTGAATATGATAAGGGCACCAAAAGCGGCAACATCGGCGGCTGGAAATCAGTCGCGCCTGCCTCACCTCCGATCGTCAACTACGCCCCCAAACACGAAGCCACCAGTCCTTCTGCTTAAGCCTGTAGGAGTGAATTCGATAAAGTCTTTTTGCTTCGTTATTCTGGCCTTCTGCCCCCCAACCCCCCAAAATTGGCGGACTTTAAGACAAGATCTCTGGTTCAAGATCCTCAATTAAGGGAAAGATTGCCCTCCCTGAACCAACAGAATTAATTCTCTCATCTCTCATCCCTCATCCCTCATCCCTTCCCCCTAATGGCCAACATCCCCGTTGAAGCAATTGGTGTCACTCGCGCCCAACCCTATCCCGGCGCACCCGACAACTGGAAACGATTTTTCACCTTCAGCACCGATCACAAAGTCATTGGCATTCAGTATATTTTCACGTCGTTTTTCTTTTTTCTCGTCGGTGGACTGTTCTCAATGGTCATGCGCGGCGAGTTGATTAGTCCTGATACCGATCTGGTCGATCGTACCGTCTACAATGCGCTATTCACGATGCACGGCTCGATCATGCTGTTTCTCTGGACGTTCCCTGTTTTGGTGGGATTGTCAAACTATCTAGTGCCCTTGATGATTGGGGCGCGAGACATGGCCTTTCCTCGGCTAAATGCGGTTTCGTTTTGGATGATCCCCGTGGTTGGGGTGTTGATGATTGGCAGTTTTTTGGTGCCCGGTGGCCCGTCTCAATCGGGGTGGTGGGCCTATCCTCCTGTCAGCTTGCAAAATCCAACGGGCAACTTGATCAATGGTCAGGTGTTGTGGATTTTGGCGGTGGCGATTTCTGGTGTGTCGTCGATTATGGGCGCAGTGAATTTTGTCACGACCATTTTTAGAATGCGGGCACCGGGAATGACCTGGTTTAGAACGCCTGCTTTTGTCTGGTCAGTATTGGCGGCGCAGTTAATTCAACTCTACGGACTGCCCGCTTTGACGGCGGGGGCGGTCATGCTGCTGCTCGATTTAACCGTGGGAACGAGCTTCTTTACCCCTGAGCGGGGCGGCAATCCGGTGTTGTATCAGCATTTTTTCTGGTTCTATTCTCACCCGGCGGTCTATGTGATGATCTTGCCTGTGTTTGGGATTTTTTCAGAAGTGCTGCCTGTCCATGCGCGCAAGCCGCTGTTTGGGTATCGAGTCATTGCCGTTTCATCGGTTCTGATTACGGTGATTAGTGCCACGGTTTGGGTACATCATATGTTTGCCAGCGCGACACCGGGTTGGATGCGGATCGGCTTTATGTTTACCTCGATGCTGGTCGGAGTCCCCACTGGGATTAAGGTCTTTGGCTGGGTGGCGACGATTTGGGGCGGTAAGATTCGATTGACGACTCCGATGTTGTTTGCGTTGGGGGGCATTGTTAATTTTGTGTTTGCGGGTGTGACTGGCATCATGTTGGCATCCGTTCCGATCGACATTCACGTTAACAATACCTACTTTGTCGTCGGTCACTTTCACTATGTGATTTATGGTGCGATCGTCTTTGGCATTTACGCCGGGTTGTATCACTGGTTTCCCAAAATCACCGGCCGCATGTACTACGAAGGTCTAGGGAAGGTTCACTTTATCCTCACCTTTATTGGAACAGCGCTCACTTTTCTACCGATGCACGCAGCCGGACTAATGGGAATGCCCAGACGAGTCGCTTCCTATGATCCAGAGTTTGCTTTTTGGAATGTGTTGGCTAGTTTGGGTGGGTTCTTACTAGGAATCTCAACATTGCCTTTTATTCTCAACATGGTGAGTTCCTGGATTCGGGGTGAAAAAGTGGGCAACAATCCCTGGCGAGCAATCGGGCTAGAGTGGCTGACCACCTCACCACCTCCCGTCGAGAACTTTGAAGAAATTCCAGTCGTGATCTCGCCTCCCTATGGCTACGGCAGCAATGAACCCCTGGTCGCAACTAGCCCCAATCCAGACCTCCCACAATCGCCTGACATCCCTACTACCTAGGAGCCAATCATGACCGCAGAAAGAGCGATCGCCCAAGAAGTTGAAGCCGACGTTCGGCAGACTCAAGAACATGACGAAGCAGGCAACAGTAAGTTTGGCTTTATTGTATTTTTGCTGTCGGAGAGCGTGATCTTTCTCAGCTTTTTTGTTGGCTACATTGTCTACAAAACAACGACCGCTGACTGGTATCCGCCCGGAGTCACAGGTCTAGAGGTTGACGCACCGAGAATTAATACGATCGTTTTAGTCTCCAGTAGCTTTGTGATCTATGTGGCCGAGCGCTATTTGCATGACAAAAAACTGTGGGGATTTCGGCTGTTTTTGCTGGCGACAATGGTCATGGGGGGCTACTTCCTATATGGACAAGCGATCGAGTGGCGCAGTTTGACCTTTGGCTTTACGTCTGGCTTGTTTGGCGGAACGTTCTACTTACTCACTGGATTTCACGGTCTGCACGTTCTTACGGGTATTTTGCTTCAAGTGTTGATGTTGGGGCGATCGTTTTATCCGGGCAACTACGACAATGGTTTCTTTGGGGTTGAAGCAACTTCGCTATTCTGGCATTTTGTTGATGTAATCTGGATTGTTTTGTACATTCTCATCTATGTTTGGCAGTGAGTGTTTCTCTATTAGCTTCTCTATTAGCACCGTGAGGAAGAACCATGATCATTGATGATCAGTACTACGATGTTATTATCATTGGCACTGGGGCAGGCGGCGGCACTTTGGCGCGGAAGTTGGCTCCCACAGGCAAAAAGATTTTGGTGCTAGAGCGAGGCGACTTTTTGGTCAAAGAGAGTTCGGAGCTAATCGATACAGAAGTATTCAAAAAGGAGCAGTTTCACGCACCTGAGCAGTGGTACGACTCCCAGGGAGAGCCGTTTACTCCACAAGCTCAATATGCAGTGGGCGGCAACACCAAACTTTATAGCGGCGTGTTGATGCGGATGCGCGATCGAGACTTTGCCGACGTTCAACATCAAGACGGCCTTTCTCCTGCCTGGCCCCTCACCTACCAGGACTTTGAACCCTACTACACCGAGGCTGAGAAACTTTATCAAGTCCACGGCAAATCTGACGACGACCCGACTGAGCCGCCCCATAGTGAACCTTATCCCCACTCGGCGATCGCTCACGAATCCCACATTCAAACCATCAGCGATATTCTCTCAAAACAGGGACTTCACCCGACTTACTTGCCTCTAGGATTGGGCGATCAGGGCAGAACTGATTCAGAAGACAGTGGCATCACGCCTGCCCTTCAACACGCCAACGTCACCCTCAAAACCTCTGCTCAAGTCGTTTGTCTTCACACCAATCCTTCTGGCTCTGAAGTCAAAGCTGTCCAGGCCAAAATAGGCGAGCAGTCCTATCTGTTTTTGGGACACATCATTGTGCTGTCTTGCGGAGCAATCAATTCGGCGGCTCTACTGCTGCGGTCTGCTAACGAAAAATACCCCAACGGCATTGCGAACGGGTCTGATCTGGTTGGTCGTCACTTGATGAAACAACAGTTGTCTGTCGTCGTGCAGTTAACTGCTTCGGCTAATTCGGGATTGTTTCAGCGATCGCTCAGTCTCAACGATTTCTATTGGGGAAACGGCGACTATCCGTATCCGATGGGGCATGTACAAAACTCTGGTGGCATTCTACAAGACGTGATCTTTTCAGAAGCGCCTCCGATTCTCTCAGTCTTGACTCGACTCATGCCAGAATTTGGGCTACGACAGTTGGCGACTCGCTCGATCGGCTGGTGGCTCCAAACCGAAGACTTGCCCGACCCCAACAATCGAGTCCGACTAGCGGGCGATCGCTTGCATCTAGATTATCAGCCTAAGAATGTTGAGGCCCACGATCGCTTAGTTTATCGCTGGATTGATGTGTTGAAGGCGATCGAAGCGGACAGTCCGACATTGTTTAATCGAGGGGCGATTCATCCGCGTAGCGATATGCCCATTCAGGTGGTGGCGCATCAGTGTGGGACTTGTCGGTTTGGGTCAGACTCGACGACTTCGGTGTTGGATCTCAACTGTCGTTCCCATGAGGTTGACAATCTTTATGTGGTGGATGGGAGTTTCTTTCCGTCTAGTGCGAGTGTCAGTCCGGCGCTGACGATCATTGCGAATGCGTTGCGGGTAGGCGACCACTTAATTGAGCGGTTGGAGGGCTGATAGTCCGTAGTAGCGAGTCTAGTGAACGATCGATCACCAGATCTGCAAGCTATGATTGCAACAGCAGTCTACTCAGCCTTCTGTTAAGTTTGAGAGCTATGAATCGTGACGCTCAACTACCTGATCTATTTTCTACTGCGGACTGTATCGAGGCGATTAAAGCATTCGCGCTGGGGGAATTCGATCGCCAAATTCAACATCACCAACTCTACTACCACACCCGCGATCATCTGGCTCAAGTCCAACGGCGATCGCAGCTAATCTTCCAAACTATC
This sequence comes from Phormidesmis sp. 146-12, assembly GCF_052939495.1. NCBI lineage: Bacteria > Bacillati > Cyanobacteriota > Cyanophyceae > Leptolyngbyales > Leptolyngbyaceae > Phormidesmis > Phormidesmis sp. 146-12. Next base: position 16,877 of record NZ_JBJPHS010000013.1, read on the forward strand.
AGCCCTGGCTTGCATCAATCTGAGGTAGAACAGTCTCAAATGCAGCGCCTGTTGGATCTGTGTGTGATTGTTCATGATATGGTGCAAATCTTTGAAGTACAGCCGCAGCATACTTCTCGGCAAAGAATGGCAGGGGTGAGTGAAACCGCGACCATCGATCGCTTACTGGAGTACATTCATGCTCACCATTGCGAACAACTCACCGAATTAGATCAAGCCATACTGCGATCGGCAATCGCTGCCACAGTTTGCGCCTATGACACTGCCGAGCAAGCAATCTATCAGCCTGCTTTAGATCAAATGGATTTGCCGATCGTGGCACGAATTCTAGCATTGGCCGATTTGGGTGCATTAGGAATCGACGGAATTGCAATGTACAACCAGGAAGGAAGCCTATTGTTTTTAGAAGAAAATCCAGACGTGATTCCACTGTTGTTAGACGGCACGATTTACCAACTAGAAACGACTGATCCAGCCCTGGCAAAAAACATTCAGCAACGCTTACTCAAACGCTGTCACTTTCAAATCAACTTTGCAAAAAGTCGGGTAAAACGCATTGATCAAGAACTCGCTGGATTTCCAACAGCAGCGATCGCACCGCTTCGTCACGAGGTCTTTCAGCACTTAACACCCGCCACAATCCAAACGCTGAAATCCACTACGCCCACAGATAATCAAACTTCACTAGAGGAACTGCTGCGGTTTTTTGAGTTCGATCGCTACCTGGATTAACGTGAATTCGATGAAGTTCTTTTGCTTCGTTACTTAAGTCTTCTGCCCCCCAAGCTGCCAATTCTGAGGAGCTTTCGGATCAACTCTTCTTTGCTGTAACGTTGTTGGCACACTGCCATGCTGTCCTCAACTCCAACTACATCTTGGTCGGGTGGCAACTGACATCGTAGAGGATGTTGCGCCGGGAATAATGCGGCCGCCTGCTGCAAGAAACAGAGGGTAAATTGGCAGTAGATAGTAATACCGCGCCTCAAATAGTAAAAACAATCCTAAGATGACAACAAACGTCTAGCAAAAGCTTGATATTTTCTGCCTCCTCGCGCAAATAAGTAGTAGTAAACGCCTGCTAGCCAGACTGGAAATGCCAGAGGGTTCATCAGAATGAACTGAACGCAAATAGCGCCATCGAAAACTTGTTCATTAGTCCGATACCGACAACGATGCCTGCAATCAGCCATAGTTTAGAATTTTCGTACTTCAGAATCAAAATTGCTCAATAAGCGCATAGCATCCAAAGTAGCAGTTCAAACGCATTCATCGTCAGAATGGTTTGCATAGAAGTAGCATTGTTGGCGGAATTCTCCTAACTGGATGTGGTTCTTGGTTCAAAATGTTCTACTTTGCATCTGTTCTTGCTGCCAATCTACTCCTTCTGCAAAACCTCGACGGTAGTAGAGAAACACGCTCAGCAAGTAATGTAACAGAGGCGAGAAATGCTGCGTTGAGCCGTTTCTCCAACCCACACAATAAAGCCGATACAACGTTCCCATCCGCTCACACTGCATACTCTGACTCGAATCACTGATATTGTTCACGTTGAATCGCGCCTCGTTATGCACAGCCTCATCGTTTTGTCCTGCCCTCAAGGTTGTGCAGTGAATGATGGGAGGCGCGTTAGACACGCAGAGTTGAGGATAGTCATAGAATACTCCTCGGTAGCAAAGACGTTTCATCACTTTTACCTCTTTGAATGAACATGGAGTTGTAGCAGGAATCCTTTATTGCTCTGACCAACTCTCTAGGGATGAAATTGAGACCGATCAATCTTCTCCCATGATTCCAGTGGGACGATTAATTGAATATTTATGCAGGCATCACTGAGAGAATGAAGAATTTTCTGAAAAGTTATATAAAAGTTAGAAGCTGAGTTTAGATTGAGCATAAAAACGGTTAAAAAAGTCAGAACTTCTTCGGGCAAAGGGTCTGATGTAGCTCGGATGCTCTTCGCTTTGTATTTTTTGATGATTCGACTGCATAAACTGCCCACAGCGGAACCCACCGAAACAAGAGGAGAGCATTTCGAAATTCTGAGCAGAATGGAGTAGCCATGCCCTTTGAAGAAACTCGCACCTTTGAGTTTGATGTTGCAACCTTAGAACGGGAAAGCCAATTTTTAGGCATTGGCAATCGTTGGGTGATCGATCGCTACTCAAAGCAGGCAATCAGCCTGATTGAAGGTTTAGCAGGGGGAATCGAATTAGAATTGGTTCAAATCCCAGGCGGGAGTTTCCTGATGGGATTGCCACCGCATGAACAAGTTCTCACTTTCCTTCCTGACAGCGAAAGTCCTCAGCATATCGTCACAATTCAGCCGTTTTGTATGGGTAAGTACCCTGTCACCCAAGCCCAATGGCGAGCCGTTGCTGCTCTCCCTCCTGTCAACTGTGACCTCGACCCTGACCCGTCTACGTTCAAAGGGGATAGTCTGCCAGTCGAAGGCGTGACTTGGCACGATGCGGCTGAATTTTGCGATCGCTTAACTCAACAGACCCAACGAGCCTATCGCCTCCCGACTGAAGCCGAATGGGAATATGCGTGTCGTGCAGGAACGACGACCCCCTTTCACTTCGGTGAGAAATTGTCACCAGAACTGGCAAACTACAAGACAAGTGCGATACAAACTTATAAGGCTGACTACAGCTATAGTATCGGGCTAGGCAGAGAAAGCCGTGGGTCAACCACACCTGTAGGTAGCTTTGGTGTTGCCAATGCCTTTGGGCTATACGATATGCACGGCAATGTCTGGGAGTGGTGCCTGGATGATTGGCACAGTGGCTATGAAGGTACACCCACAGATGGCAGTGCTTGGGTTGATGGCGATAATACGAATCCGTCTCGAAAACCTTACAGAGCAGAGCAGCGGAATGGGATATGGTTCGTTTATCCAGTTGATTGCCCCTCTGCATATCAACCCTTATATCCAGATGAAGGTGAAGCGGAGTGGTGGGATCGCTCAGTGCTGCGGGGCGGTTCGTGGTTCGCGCATTCTGCTGACTGCCGCTCTGGATACCACCTTCTAGATGATACAACTAGCCGCGTCGTCTGCGCTAAAGACATTGGCTTTAGGGTCGTCTGTTAAATCCATCTGAGTTTTGCTCAAGAAGCGATGCGTAACCGCGCAACATCTCGAATCGGGGAAGCCCCAAACATGCGGGAATATTCACGGCTGAACTGCGAAGGACTCTCGTACCCAACCCGATGAGCCGCCTGAGTTGCATCAACATTCTCGGTCAGCAGCATCTGACGCGCAGCTAATAGTCTCAATTGTTTTTGATACTGTAGCGGACTCATCGAAGTGACGGCTTTGAAGTGGCGGTGGAACGATGCAGGAGACATATTTGCTTGTTCAGCTAGTTCCTCAACCCGCAGAGGCTTGATAAAGTCAGCTTTAATCCGTTTGAGGACTTCGGCAATGCGCTGCATACTACTGCCAGAAGTCGCAATTTGACGCACGGCTTCGCCTTGTTCGCCCATCAGAAGAGGTAATACATTTCGCGAATGATCATCGGTGCGAGAAACGGAATATCCTGCGGTGTGTCTAAAAGCTGTGTCAGGCGAATGGCGCAGTCAATCAAAGAGAGTTCGGCATCGCTAATAAACCAGCCTCTCACTGAGTTTTCTGGTTGACCGCTACCGAGGGTTCATTTGAGCGATGATGTCACACGGTTGAACAGGGTCTAAATTCAGCTTAAATCCTAAATAAACGTGAATTCGATGAAATCTTTCGCTGCGGTTGTTAATCTAGGCAGCCCCCTAAATCCCCCACGAGTGAGGGACTTTGAACCCAAAATCTTGTCTTAAAGTCCCCCATTTTTGGGGGGTTGGGGGGCAGAAGCACTGAAGAACGAAGCAAAAAAACTTCATCGAATTCACGTTAAATAAGGCTGATCGGGGGATGCCTCGATCGCAAATCCACTCAGCGGCAAATCGACCGAAATGACGAGATACTGAGCAACACCATATCGATAGGCTTCCTCATTTAGTAACACTTGTTTTTGCCCCTGAACCACGATAGCGAGAATCGGGTCGCTGACCCCGTGCATTGCTGTACAAGTATCGATCTGCTGCATGAACTCTAGAGGCGCGATCGCAGTTGCACAAGTACCGTTTCCCTTGCCGTTTGGGTGCCGAGCGACCAATGTTGCCAGTTCTTTGCATTTGCCTGCCGCGCGCTCGTGGGTCAGTGTTTCGATCGTCATGGTCAAAAGGTGTCCAAAGACCTCCAAAAATACCCAATCGATCGCCCAAAAAGAAGCCCCCGAAATTTAGAGGGTTCTCTGAAACCATTACTATATCTAGGTTTTGGACTATATTTAGGTTTTAGAACGGAGAGAGAGGGATTCGAACCCTCGTTAAAGTTACCCCTAAACAGCATTTCCAGTGCTGCGCCTTCAACCACTCGGCCATCTCTCCATTGGGTCTGTACCATTCTGCTTTTTAGCTTTCACAGTCACAGATTTATAATACTAGCAGAATTAGACCACACTGAAAAGTTTTTTGGAGATCTTATACAGGAATAGGGAGTGCCATTTAGGGAAGGACAGAGAAAAACACATCCAAGTGGGTGGTCTCCTGCTGCAAGGCTTCCGACAATGCCTGTCCAGCTTTTTCAAACTAGGACTACCAGATTGGAATAAGCTGCAACCCTCGTGTCACACTCAGTAGAACGTAGACATGGTTTAGTGGCATTCGTAGGTTAGCTTTTGACGATCGCTCCAAAGTCTGCCAACATTCGCGCATGGTTTCGTAAAATGCCCAGTAGGTTTAGGCGATTTTGTTTGATCGCCGGGTCAGAATCCATCACCAAAACGCTGTCTGCACCGTCGAAGAAGTTACTGACGGTTGGGGCGATTTTGCTCAGAGATTCGACCAGTTGGGGGTAGTTGGTTTGTGATTGCAGTTGTCCCAATGCGTCGTAGAAGGCTTGCTCTGAGGATTTTTGAAGCAGTTTGGGATCGACAGTGGACAGATCGAGCGATCGCGTATCCAAACTACCTTGGGCAGCCAGCCGAGAAGCACGATTCACAGTTTCATAAATGGTGGCGAGTCTACCGTCGTTGCGAATGGTTTGGAGAAAATGGGAACGATCGCGCACATCCAATAGATTTGACAACGCTCGATCGGCATACTCAGGATCATTTTCGCCAATGACCGCGTTTACGAGATCGTAATCAATATTTCGATCTTCTCGCAGTAGGGTGTGAATGCGTTGGAGAAAGAAATCTTTTAGCTGCTGTAATAGATCTGAGGATGGGAGCTTAATCACTTGGGCGTAATCAGCCGCAAAGCTAGAAACAATCTGTTGAAGAAGCTGGTGCAGATTTAAATTTAAGTCAGATGACCAGGTAATGTTAACGATCGCATTCGCTGCACGACGCAACGCAAACGGATCAGATGATCCCGTAGGAATTAGCCCCAATCCAAAAATGCTGACTAACGTATCGAGTCGATCGCTCAATCCCACCACTTGACCTGCCAGCGTTTGAGGCAAACTGTCTCCGGCACCTTTGGGTAAATAATGCTCAAAAATCGCCGTTGCTACCGCTTCAGACTCCTGACTGGTAAGCGCATATTTTTGCCCCATTACGCCCTGAAGTTCTGGAAATTCGCCCACCATTTGGGTGACTAAATCCGCTTTGCACAATAGGGCCGCCCGTTGAATGTAAGTGTGAGCATCGTCTGTAATGTGCAGTTGGTCTGAGATCAAATTTGCTATTGCCACAATTCGATCGACCTTAGCCCGCACTGATCCTAAGTCTTGTTGAAAGGTGACGGTTTCTAATTTAGGTAAGTAGCTTTCGAGTGAATGGGCGCGATCGGCCTCAAAGAAAAACTTGCCATCAGACAGTCTGGCTCGAATGACTCGCTCATTTCCGGCAGCGATGATGTCAGACTTTGCGGGGTCGCCATTGGAAGTCGTGATGAAATAAGGCAATAGTTCGTTAGAATTCTCACTTTTGAGAACGGGGAAGTAGCGCTGATGGCTCTCCATTTCGGTAATGATCACTTCTGACGGCAATTCCAAAAAGGCTGCATCAAACTTGCCCACGACAGCCGAGGGATACTCGACTAAATTCGTGACTTCTCGAAGCAAATGGGGCGCGATCGTAGCAACCCCTCCAATCCCCTGCGCCGCTTGCTGAACTTGTACTAAAATCGTCGCTTGTCGCTGCTCAATATCAACTTCCACAGACGCAGACCGTAATACCGAAACATAAGAGTCTGCATTGGGAATGGAAACGCTATCAGGATGTAAAACGCGATGACCAAAGGAGGTGCGATCGCTCTCAAAATGAATGGAATTACTTACCACTGAGATTGGCAACACTGCGTCATCTAACAATGCTACCAGCCAGCGAATCGGACGCGAAAAGCGAATATCACCATCGCCCCAGCGCATCAGCCGTTTACCTTCTAATTCGGTAATCCATTTGGGCACCCAATCGATGAGAATGTCGGCGATCGGGCGACCTTGAATCACTTTGCGAATGAAGACAAAATCACCTTTATCAGTAGGGCGGATCTCAAATGACTCGACAGTTACGCCTTGCTTTTGGGCAAATCCTGTGGCGGCTTTGGTCGGTTGTCCGTCTTTGAAGGCAGCTTGCGCGGGTGGCCCCTTGACTTCTTCGGTCTGGTCGGGCTGTTGGAGCGGTAGACCTTTGATCAACACTGCCAATCGGCGCGGCGTGCCATAGTACTCGATCGCTTCTGGAGTTAAAGACTGCTCAGTGAAGCTTTTGGGGATGCGCGATCGCCATTGATCCAGCGCTTCATCTACAAAGCTTGCGGGTAATTCTTCGGTGCCAACTTCCAACAAAAACGATGCCATGATTTTGAGTGCCCAGGGGCAAAATTGCCATAGTCAATCTCATCAGTTTACCGTGTCGGGAGGATGTGGGGCCTTCAGGCGCGAAACTGTTCCATGAGCCATGCGCCTACTTGGGATTGATCGGTTTCTCGACTGCGACGCAGCGCTGCTTCTAACGTTGAAATGGCTAACCCTGGTAGAGCTTTTGAGTAATCAATGCGGTGGCTGCCGCGATCGCTCATTTCATAAGCCAAAATCTGCATATTTTGCACATCCACCACCCAGTATTCCATAACGCCCATTTCTTCGTAGAGCGATCGCTTGGTGCCCTGATCATCTAATAGTGAAGTGACGGCAATTTCGATCGCTAAGTCGGGAGCCGCATATTTGTTGAGATCGACAATCATCGTGCCCCAGGGAATCAGTTTTGCCCGATCGCCCAGGTAGTAAGAAACATCAGGCTGACATTCTCGAACCCCTGATTTTCGATAGCTACAGTTGTCTTTTGCGTTGAGCGGGATGCCCTTGAGGATGCCAAACAAGCTGATGGCAGAAATGATCAGTGCATGATCGTTGGAGTGATCGGAACCTGTGCCTTGCATTTCTACTCTCGCGTGTCCTTTGTGGTAGTAGGCTTTGCCTTTTTCGTGAGCGGGGTCTTCGACAAATTGTAGGAATTCGTCCCAGGGGACAGCGACCCAAGTATCAGAGAGCAGTCTAGTTTGAACGTTACTCATGGTGCGATTGTTTGATGAATCATCGTTCTTTGCCCCAGCATAACCTTTAGTAGAGGCTACAGCTCTGACTAAAATTCAAAGCACCAACGATCGCTCACAGAAACCCAAAAGAGATCGCTGATTCCCCTCGATCGCAGCCCAATATCGCGTTACGATCCGGTTGGATCTGAACCTTAAAGGACTCATTCATGGCGCACATTCTGCATATCGACTCTAGCCCTCGCTCCGATCGCTCTCACTCTCGCAACCTTGCCCACCACTTTATCACCGCCTGGAAAGAGGCAAACCCTGGTGACAGCTTAACCTATCGGGACTTGGGACATCAGCCCGTCCCCCACGTCGATGAAGCCTGGATTGCTGCTGCCTACACTCCACCCGCCGACCACACCCCAGAACTTGCCAACTCGATCGCCATTTCTGACGAGCTAATTGACGAACTATTGGCAGCCGATCGCTATGTGTTTTCCGTCCCGATGTATAACCTCAGCATTCCCTCCAATTTCAAGGCGTATATTGATCAGATTGTACGCGCGGGCAAGACGTTTGGCGTGTCAGATCAGGGCTATGTACCGCTAGTTCATGGCAAAAAAATGCTGGTGATTACGTCTCGCGGAGCCGACTATCGCCCCGGTACACCCTTTGAGGGATATGACTTTCAGGAACCCTACATTCGGGCGATTTTTGGATTTATGGGTATCACCGATATCCAGTTCATTAATGCAAATGGAATTGATATGGGCGATCAGTCGCGCACTCAAGCACTAGAAGAGGCGAAGTCGGCAATCCAAACGACGATCGCTCAGTGGTAAACCAGTCTTAAGCAATGGGTAATTAACCATCTTACTAATGGCGGATTACCCATTCTGTATGAACGGCAAAAGTGAGCGGCGACAAGTAACACCAAAACGAAGCGAGAAGGCTTCATACGTCCGCTCCACTGCCGTGTTATGTCGTTACCGCAACATGCTCCATAACTGACCAAACCCAGCTTTTCATGATATGAAGTTGAGTGTCTAAATCAATTTCTTGAAATGAATAATTTGTGCGTCCTGTCTGCTTGAAGTCGCGGTTACATTGGTCGATCTCAGTAAGTGAAGCCTCTGCCAAAGCCGGACAGACTGCTAAAGGCATCTCTGAAGCTCCAACATACTGAGGCTGAAACCGATACGTTACGAAAGCAAGTGAACTACCAGGATAAGAGGCACTCAATTTTTCACGTTCAGGAATCCCTAGCTCAAAAAAACCTGAAGACAAAGCTTTTTGGGAAAGCCCAGTTGGATCTTGTGACAACAGTGAAATCCAATCTGGCGTTGTAGCTGCAACCCGGCTTGCAACTTGGCTCACCCAGTCCGAGTTAGAAGTGCTACTTACATAGAAAAATAATCCTGGACTAATACAATGGGCAGAGTGCAAAGAGAAATAAGCGTCAACTCGGTCAATCTGCTCAATCCATCGGCGAATCGCAACACATTCAGGATAAGTATCTATTGTGAAATGTCCCTCCAAATCTCGTTGATGATTCAGATTGAGTAGAGCTTGTAAGGTTACGGTTTCAGGTAACTCACTGGCGTTCCAAGACAAAAAATCTGGATCTGCCACAGGAACAATACAAAATCGAACGGCTGAAGGTGAATTGCTGACAAGTGTTTGAAGGATGGATATAGCAGTTAGTGGTGCGATCACTTCAGCAGCATGAAGTCCAGCTACGATCACGACTGTACGAGTCGCCTGTTCGTCCCCTACCGTCACTCCGTAAATTGATCGCCCCTCACCTGACACACCAATTTCTTCAACACAAGCCCCCAGAGCTTTCGTCTGCTGGATTAGCATATCTAGCTGTTTCAAATCAATCCATTCCATGACACTACCCATGAACTCCTCTTTAAGAATAGCGAGAGAACACTAGCATGACTTGGCTTTGCGCTGCGACCAGCAATCCCTCAACCACCGTCCACACCAATAACTTGAGGCGGCATAACAAATATTTTTTGCGATTTGTAGAACGATCGCTAAGTTTTTCCTTCAACTCGTAACAAAGACGTTGCTCAAATTGAGACACCTCTAGAATTCTGAAGCAGTGAACAGTCTTTCAGAGGAATCTTCATGATCCAAGCTTATGCAGCCGAAAAGCAAGACGCTGAATTAAAGCCTTTTGAGTTTGACCCCGGCACTTTGGGCAGCGAAGAGGTTGAAATTCAGGTGGAATATTGTGGAATCTGCCACAGTGATTTGAGTATGCTCAACAACGAGTGGGGCATGTCAACGTATCCGCTTGTCCCTGGGCACGAAGCCGTCGGCACGATCGCTCAGGTTGGCAGCGCTGTTCGCAGTCTCAAAGTGGGTCAGCGAGTCGGTGTCGGTTGGAATGCGCGATCGTGTATGACCTGTGAATGGTGTATGTCGGGCAATCACAATTTGTGTGTGAGTCTTGAGGCCTTGATTGTAGGGCGGCATGGAGCCTTTGCTGATAAAGTTCGCGTTCATCACGCTTGGGCGGTGCCATTACCGGAAGCAATCGATCCAGCGATCGCCGGCCCGTTGTTTTGTGGAGGCATTACGGTGTTCAGTCCGATTGTCGAATTTGGCATTAAGCCAACCGATCGTGTCGGTGTGATTGGCATTGGCGGATTGGGTCACATGGCGCTGCGATTTCTTCACGCTTGGGGCTGTGACGTGACGGCTTTCTCGACCAGCGCTGACAAAGAACCAGAAGCTAAAAAACTGGGCGCAAACCATTTCGTCAACTCTCGTGATGCAAATGCGCTCAAGGCGGTCGCCAATTCGTTTGATATGATTCTTTCGACGGTGAATGCTGATTTAGATTGGGCGACTTACATTGCTTGTTTGCGTCCCAAAGGTCGGCTGCATTTTGTGGGCGTTGCACCAAGCCCAGTATCCACTCATATGTTTCCGCTCATTATGAGTCAAAAGTTAATTTCGGGAAGTCCGTTGGGTAGTCCTGCAACGGTGGCTCAGATGCTCGATTTTGCAGCGCGACACCAGATCGAGCCGATTACCGAACTGTTTGCGTTTGATCAGGTGAATGAAGCGATCGATCGACTACACAGCAACCAAGCAAGATATCGAATTGTATTGAAGCACTAGCGCGCTAATCTGTTACGTCCTAATCTATCACGTCAATCACAGGCAAATCTAGCCAGTTGCTCAATTCATAGGCAATCCAGCAGAGTTCTTGCTCGGTAAAGAGGCGATCGTCGGTCAGTTCGATTGTCTCGCTGCCTGCCCAGATGATCAGTCGTCTGACTTGCCAGATCGGTTGATTGTCTAGATCGGTGCCGACTCGCATCCGGTGCAACGTGAGTCGGGAGATAACCTGTCTAGAAAGCGGGCGCGATCGATTCCATTTGAAGCCCAAAAATTCATCTTTGAAAGCAACTTCTTGAGCATCAATGCTCAACAGAAATCTCTTGAAGAAAGGCAGAAAAATTAAGGCGGCGATCGCTCCACTAGCAATCAGTTGCGTCATGCCAAAAGACAACCCAGTTTGAAAGCCACACACTGCACCCAATAATGACCAGCAGCCCAACAGCCCAGCGACAGACACCACTGTCAACAACACAACCTGACTGCCTTCTCTAGGAGCGATAATCTTAAGCGTGGAGGCGGTTTTGGTCAGAGAAAGGAGACTGTCGATCGGTCTTTTGGCAAGAACGAGTTGACTAATCGCGGGTCTGGGCTGTGGAGCATCAAGCAACCGGAGCGCTTCTTCCGCAGAAGACAGCCTTTGATCTAACGCAGGATCAGTCAGCCACTCCAGCCAGTCAGCAAACTCTAAACTAATTCGCGCTGCTTAACGAAATTGAATTTTGAAGTTGGTTTGTGGTAGCTCAGTGGGGTGTCGCCCTGTGACTAGATAAATTAGCGTTGCGCCCAAACTGTAGAGGTCAGAAATGGGGGTGACTCGTCCGCCAAACTGTTCGGGTGGCATGTAGCCATAGGTGCCAACGACGGTAATGGTTCCCCCTTCTAGTGCTGCGAGGTTTTGCACAGAGCCAAAATCGACGAGGTAAACTTGACCGGGACTGTTGCCCGATCGGTCACCCAACAACACATTACTCGGTTTGATGTCGCGATGAATGACAGGCGGCTAATAATGATGTAGATAGACAAGAATTTCGAGCAGTGATTTGGCTAATTGTTTGACTTCAGACTCGCTAAAACTGCGTCCAGCTTTGAGGTGCTCTTCGAGCGATCGACCTTCTACATAACTCTGAACTAATGCAAATCCTTTCTCATCTGTAGTGTTTAGCTCCAAATAGTCAAGATAGCGAGGAATTGCCGGATGGAAAAGGGTTTTCAGCGTTGCAGCTTCTCGCTCAAACAGTTTCAAATCTTGCCAATCAAAATCATTACCCAGTGATAATTTCTTAATTACCACCATTTCACTCGTCTGCAAATCTCGTGCCAACAGCGTTTGTCTTCCCGTTTGTCTTCCCAATTGCCGCTGGATCTCGTAACGTTCCGCTAGTATATCTGACATTGTAATTTCTGATTATCGAATGAGATCTCTCAACTCTTCTGGAGGAAGTTGTTTTGCATCTCTTATGTTCTGTTTTCCTAACTCCTTTTGGTTTTGCTCGTCATACCATCGGTTCACAATTCCATAGCTCACAAAACCCATCGAAATCACAATGCAAACTACAGAAGGAATCGCAAAGCCACGAACATCAGCAGACGAAAAAATAAACCCACCATCGTTAGGATTAGAAGTAGCAGGCAGTAGAAAGCTCCAAACACTTATCAGAATAGAAACAACTAAACTTGCGATCGTAGCCACTCTACGATGACGAAAGCGATCCTTCAACGGAAAGAAAAACAACCGAGTCAAGGTTCCAATTAACAGACCATTTACAACACCCAACAGTACACCACAAGCAACGCTAGCAGGAGCTAAGAAAATACCAATGAAAATACCCCCGCCACCAGTGGGAATGGCTGCTAAAAGACTAATTGCAACGCTAACGATCGCTCCGACAACCAATCCCCTACGAACGCTGCGCCCCATCGCATCAAGAATCAATCGAGTTGCACTGTTGGTTGTCCGATGATCAAGTGGTTGGAGATGTCTGATCTCAGGCTGATTTAATGCTTGCAAAGCCGATCGCGCCGAAGTAAACCGTTTCTCCACACTCGGAGCCGTTGCCTGCTTGATCCAGCTTCCAAACTCTGGACTAACCTGAGCAGCTTTTTCAAACTGAAGGCAAAGATTTCTTTGGGGCAAATCAGCCGGATGCATACCCGTCAGAAGCGCGATCGCTGTCGCCCCCAAGCTGTACAAATCCGATGCCGCAGAAGCCAGCCCGCCAAACTGCTCAGGTGGCATATAGCCATAAGTTCCGACTACGGTCACCGTCTGACCTTCTCTAGTTGCCAGCGTTTGCACAGACCCAAAATCAACCAGATACACCTGCCCCGCAGAATTGCCAGAACGGTCTGTCAGCAGCACATTACTCGGCTTAATATCCCGATGAATCACGGGAGGTTGACGACTGTGCAGATAGTCCAAAATGCCCAGCAGATCGTTGACAATTTGCTTGACTTCCAATTCGCTAAATCGTCGCCCTGCCTTGAGGTGATCTTCGAGCGATCGCGCCTCAATATAACTTTGAACCAGCGCAAACCCCTGACCATTGACAGTATCAATCTCAAACGAATCAACATAGCCAGGAATCGACGGATGAGAGAGCGATCGCAAGGTTTCAGTCTCGCGCTCAAACAGCTTCAAATCGTCCCAGGTAAAGTCGCTGCTAAACGTCAGACGTTTGATCACCACTGATTCGCCCGTCTGCAAATCTTGTGCCAACAGCGTTAGTCGCCCTGCTTTTTTGCCGAGTTGTTTTTGAATGTGGTAGCGATCGTGAAGTATTTCTGGCAACGAATCTTTCAGTACGTCTGACATCGCTCGTTTTGTACAAAGATGTGCCGATTCTAACCTAGCCAGATCGCCAACCACAAAACTTCATCCCCCCAACGACTGAACTTCCTCAACCGTCAGCCCTGTTTTTTGACTGATCATTTCAGCGTCCAGCACATCCAGTAATTGTCGAGCAATCTCGATCGCTTTCTGTCTGGCTCCCTGTTGCA
>NZ_JBJPHS010000013.1:30641-106216 GCF_052939495.1 Phormidesmis sp. 146-12
TTCCCTGTTGCATTCCCTGTTGCATTCCCTGTTGCATTCCCTGTTGCATTCCCTGTTGCATTCCCTGCTGCACCCCTTCTTGAATCCCCTGCTGTATTCCTTGCTGCAAGCCATCTTGAATTCCTTTAAGAATGGCGTTGTGGCTATCGTGAATGAACATCTCTTGACTTTGCAGAACATCTAACTCCTTGCGCGTCAATTTACTATGCTTGGCAATTCTAAAAGCCTGATTGATTGCGGGAATGGTTTCCAGACTGGAAGGCACCGTTCGTAAATCTTTGGCTGATTTGAGAAAATAGATCCACTTGTCAGCGATCGTCTCCAATTCTTCCAGCGACTTGTCAAACTTGGGCAACTCCACAAACACCAGTTCAATATCGTCGCTGTAATCGGTTAGTTCGTCTTGCTCTTTTAGTTTGTATCGAGAAATCACCTTCGAGCTTTCTGGAAACATCTCAAAGTCTGTGATCGTTAGCGCAATCACTGAATTAAGCCCACTGTAGCTCTCACCCACATCTAGCTGAATTGATAACGCCTTAGCCGCGTTGTACAACACTCGCTTATCAAACCCCAACACGTTTAGCACCTGCATTTCAATGATCACGGTCTTGTTGCCTGTGACCGTCGCCTTCACATCCAAATAGGAATCCTTAATTCCTTTGATCCGGGGGGCCTGGTATGGATCAAGGATCTCTACATCCTGGATGACTGGAACACCCTGATGCAAAATAGCATTGAGAAAGCTGATCAAAATATCTTTGCTCTTCTTGGAACCGAAAATTTTCTTGAAGGCAAAATCTGTCTTGGGATTAATAAACGGGCCAACCATATACGATCGCTCATAGACAATCACCTCCATCGTACCAAGCTTGATGGTAAACCTCACTCCTTGGGCGGTTCTTTCGGTAGGTCGTCGTGTTCTTCTTGTCGGTAACCACAACAGTTACATTACGGTTTGCCCCAGTGTCTCAAACGGTTGCACGCTCTACATTAGATACATGCAGAAGAGACGAGCCAAGCTACTCAACTTCTTCTCTCGCACTCCAATCAATCGCGACTCTCTCAAAGGTAAACAAGATGACTATGATGCGTTGGCAACCCTGGCAAGAAATGGACTCTGTACGCCGTCAACTCGATCGGATGTTTGATGATTTTGCCCCTCTACGTGAAGCCATGAAGATCAGCGAACCCACTTGGACACCCGCTGTCGAGCTTTCGAGCAATGATGCCGAATTCGTGCTTCGCGCCCAACTTCCTGGCATTGATGCTAAAGATGTCGATGTACAAGTTGGCCGCAACGCGATCGCTCTCTCCGGTGAACACAAGTTCGAGAACAAGACCGAAGAAAACGGCTATTTCCGCTCTGAATTCCGCTATGGCAAGTTTCAGCGGGTGATTCCGCTCCCGGCTGCGGTGCAAAACGATCAAGTCAAAGCCGACTTCAAAGATGGTGTATTGACCCTGACCCTGCCTCGCGTCCAAGCCGTCAAGCCCTCCGTTGTCAAGGTCGATCTGACTGGCGCAGACACAACCGCCCTCCCTGCTGAAACGGACCCAGAAGCCCCTCACGCAGTAGAGAACGCAGAAACAAGCGACGTTTGGCAAGGCTAGGAAGAAGGGATGAGGGATGAAGGATGAAAGAAAGATAATTAGGATTTGGAAAGGTGGGTTCATCCTATCGAAGAAGTTCTACTCATCCCTCATTCCTCATCCCTCCCAACCGTCCCCGGTTTGGTTCGGTAAACACGCCTTCATAGAAAGGCAGAACGTGAACAACATATAAGGTAGGGGATTGAAGATTGCTTTGGTGGCATTGAAGGTACTGCGCTGACGACCCGACTTGCAGAAGTGCGATCGGTGGACGACCCTTGAGTCCTGGCCGCCCCCCTTTGACGATTCTGGCTGCTTGCCAGTCCCCTACCCCCCTACTCGCTTAAGATATTTGATGGAGCCAAGGCACTGATATGGCAAAAGTTGTTGGAATTGACTTAGGTACTACAAACTCCTGCGTTGCGGTGATGGAGGGTGGCAAGCCCACTGTAATCGCCAATGCTGAAGGATTTCGTACGACCCCCTCTGTCGTTGCGTTTGCGAAAAATGGCGATCGCTTAGTCGGTCAAATCGCCAAACGGCAAGCGGTGATGAACCCCGAAAATACGTTCTACTCGGTCAAGCGGTTTATTGGTCGTCGCTTTGATGAAGTGACCAACGAAACGACCGAAGTTTCTTACAAAGTTCTGACTGTCAACGGCAATGTGAAAATCGATTGCCCTGCGGCAGGTAAGCAGTTTGCTCCCGAAGAAATTTCTGCCCAAGTTCTGAGAAAGCTGATCGAAGATGCCAGCAAGTATCTGGGCGAAACGGTGACTCAAGCGGTGATTACGGTTCCGGCATACTTCAATGACTCTCAGCGTCAAGCCACTAAGGATGCTGGCAAGATCGCAGGTGTCGAAGTGCTGCGGATTATCAACGAGCCGACGGCAGCATCGCTGGCTTATGGGTTGGATAAGAAGAGCAACGAAACGATTCTCGTCTTTGACTTGGGCGGCGGTACGTTTGACGTATCGGTTCTCGAAATTGGCGAAGGTGTGTTTGAAGTGTTGGCGACTTCTGGAGACACTCACCTGGGCGGGGACGACTTTGACAAAAAGATCGTAGACTTCCTGGCTGGCGAATTTCAGCGCGCAGAAGGCATCGATTTGCGGAAAGATAAGCAAGCGTTGCAACGTCTGACCGAAGCGGCTGAGAAGGCGAAGATCGAACTGTCTAGCGTGACTCAGGCTGACATCAACCTGCCTTTCATCACGGCGACTCAAGACGGGCCCAAGCATTTGGATACAACCCTGACTCGCCAAAAATTTGAGGAACTCTGCTCTGATCTGATCGATCGCTGCCGCATTCCCGTCGAAAATGCGCTTCGCGATGCCAAGCTCGACAAAAGCAAGATTGACGAAGTGGTGCTGGTGGGCGGTTCGACTCGGATTCCCGCCGTTCAAGAAATCGTCAAGCGTGTCTTGGGCAAAGATCCCAACCAGAGCGTCAACCCGGATGAAGTGGTAGCAGTGGGTGCTGCGATTCAAGCGGGTGTTCTTTCGGGTGAAGCGGGAACCGAAGGTCTGTTGCTGCTTGATGTAACTCCGCTCTCTCTGGGGGTTGAAACCCTGGGCGGCGTGATGACCAAGATTATTCCTCGCAACACCACCATTCCGACTAAGAAGTCTGAAGTTTTCTCGACCGCAGTGGATGGTCAAAGCAACGTGGAAATTCACGTTTTGCAAGGTGAGCGGGAAATGTCGAACGACAACAAGAGTCTGGGAACCTTCCGATTGGATGGCATTCCTCCGGCTCCTCGTGGCGTTCCTCAAATCGAAGTCACTTTTGACATTGACGCAAACGGCATCTTGACCGTCGGCGCAAAAGATAAGGGCACTGGCAAAGAACAAACCATCAGCATCACGGGTGCTTCGACGCTGCCCAAAGATGATGTCGAACGGATGGTGCGCGATGCCGAGCAAAACGCTTCGACTGACAAAGAGCGGCGTGAGCGTATCGACCTGAAAAACCAAGCAGATTCGCTGGCGTACCAGGCTGAGAAGCAAATGAGCGAGTTGGGCGATAAGATTCCCCCTGCTGACAAAGAGAAGGTGGATGGTCTGGTCAAGGATCTGAGAGCGGCGATCGCTTCCGAGGACTTTGACAGAATCAAGACCCTGAACACTGATCTTCAACAAGCGCTCTACGGCATCACGACCAATCTCTATCAACAGTCGGGTGGCGGTGCGGCTCCGGGTGGCCCTGATGAAGGGGTTCCGGGTGCAACGGGTGCGGCTCCGAGTGGTGACGATGTGATTGACGCTGATTTCACCGAGTCCAAGTAAGTGTAATAGGGAATGGGCGATCGTTCATTTCTGACCTAACTTAAAAGATTGAAGCTGGTAGATTTCTCACCGTTGAGGACTACCAGCTTTTTAATTGACTACAGTTGAATAGTCTTCTTGTCGTGCAATTCCTCTAGGTGAATGAGTGAACCAGCCCCCATGACAATGTTGAACTTCATTAGAGACCGTTGCACTTGATAGCCTGACAACACTCGAATGATTTGGTATTCAGTCGTTAAATCGCTGCTCCCATCCCATTTGAGAAGTGCCAGTTTCGTCGAGGCAACTTCACTCAGTTGTTCAATAAACTCGTCCATCGAATCGATCACGTCTGAGAGAATGCCAGAAGGCATAAAGATAAACCGCTCTTGCAAATCCAATGTCACCATGACTCGATAGCGTCTGACGGATGAGCATTGCAACTCAAAGCCAAACGAAACCGAGTCAGGAAGGTGTCTCCTAACGGCCATGTTGTTTTGTCCTCTCTGTTTAGTGCAAAGAGGATGGGAACGCTGACGGCTCAAACGTTCCCCAGTTGTGTGAAGTATATGCAGGATCTTGATTCCAACCTTTCAAGATCCCATCGCAAAGCAGACGTAGTACAATCATGAACGCCTCCGAAGTTAGTGGTATTAACTTAGGTGGAAGTCCTCGGAGTCTGATTTGGCGATCAGATTTCCGGGGCGTGATCTCCACCTGCGGATATCTTACAAGAGTTTTTGTTTTTTTGGAATACTGAATTTTTGAGGAGAGTATTGTCTTCAGATCATTCAACGGACTGCAAACTCCCCGTCCACTGAGACTCAACACACAGATATAAATTATCGTCCCCGTCCCATAGAGCAAACTTCCCAGTAAGTGATACACCCCATCAAGTTGTCCTAAGACAGCTTTTGCTTCTGTGCGAGTGAAGACGACGGGCAAGCAACGGCACGGATTTGATCGACTAAACGCAATGACTGATTCATTGGGGACGAGAAAGTTCACTTTCTCCTACCTTAGAATCGAAAAATCTGAGCGCCATTCGGTATAAGTACTGAAAATGGGGGAGTTATCGGGTGCAGATTCAGTATAAATCCTAAAAAAACGGGAGTTATCCGGTTTCCGTGCAGCATAATTTGCTCGTGGAGGTATTTATCCTGATTGGGAGAGGTTCCAGCCGCAGAAATAATAGTTATCCCGCTGAGTTATCGGTGGGGACATGACCGAAAAGTTACTTTTGGGGTGCAGCAGAAAGTTGATCATAAAAATTTGTCATCATTGTTTGACATAAATCACGGGGTATCCGGAAAAGCTTGGGTAACACCTGTTTTCAGACAGGTAACATAGCGAACTCCTCAAAATAAGATGCTCCTGCTCATTGATTGATGATTGCAGAGACATTGAACTGATCCCTAGTTCTATTTATTAGCCCCGCCAAAGGTAACCATATGGAATTTGCCCTCCATTCGTCCGCGCCAGCTAAGGCTTCAGGTGAGGATAGACAACTCATACTTACGCTAGTTCAAAATTTAGAGTACTTATATCGCACTGCCAAAACCTTAGAGCTTTCGACGGACGACGTTGAAAATGCTTTGGCGCAGGTTAAAAATCAAACCTTATCTGTCGTCGTCGTCGGTGAATTTAAGCGGGGTAAGAGTACCTTTATAAATGCCTTATTGGGTCAAGATATACTACCCTCTGACATTCTGCCGACAACTTCAACCATTAATCGTGTCGTATTCGGATTAACACCGTCAGCTACCGTTCGTTTCAAAGACGGTCAAGAGCAGTCAATAGCTATTGAACAACTAGAAAACTATGTCACAAAGTTAACGTCCGACGCAGAAGCCATATCAGGTAGAGTGCAAGAAGCTTTAATCCACTACCCTTTACACTATTGTCGCAATGGGGTTGAAATTATCGATACACCTGGTTTAAACGATGACGGCATTATGACAGAAGTCACTTTATCCGTTTTGCGTCGTACAGAAGTTGTGATCATGGTTACATCGGCTATTTCACCTTTCTCTGAATCAGAAGGTACATTTCTAACTGATACGCTGCTAGAACAAGGAATTGATCATATTCTATTTGTTGTGAATGGAATTGATCATTTCAAAAACTCTGAAGATGTTGACCGTGTCCTTCAAAGCATCAAACAGCGAATTCAAAAACATATCCATGACTGGGCAAATGATCAGTTTGGAGAAGAATCGGAAGAGTATAGAGACTATATGAAACGCATGGGTAGCCCTCGCATTTATGGACTATCATCACAGCAAGCTTTGCAAGGGAAATGCACAGGGGATGCACTTCTTCTAGAACGTAGTAGATTCCAAGAGTTTGAAACTTCACTAAATCATCTGCTGACAGAAGAACGTCAGCGGATCTCGTTGCAAATGTCACTAGAGGGGGCGATCGCTGCCGCCAATCAAATTCTCAACTCTATTAAGAATCAGTATAATGCTCTCCAATCACAACAGCAATCATTCGTAAGACAGTCTCTAGGTATTGTTGAAAGTATCTCCTCTCTGCGTAAGCAGAGTCGAGAAGAGTGGAAGCATGTTGATCGAGGAATTGTAAATATCGAGTCTGAGGTTACAGCAATTCTTCGTTCTTTTAACTATCGCCTTGAGCAAGCGGTAGAACAGACGATTGATAACACCTCAGTTGATATGTCTAGCCATTTGAATGGAATCACCAATCATTTTGCAGATCAGGTGGTGAACACATTAAAAGAAGTAACGTTAAGCATCGAATCTAACATCACAAGAATTGCCAATCAAGAAACTGAAAAGCAATCAGCTAGACTCAAAACCATTGCAAATTCTATTGATCAGCAGATTCGCCAAATTCAAGATCAATGCTTAAAAATTGGGATTGATTTGATTATTAAGGATTCTGTCTATTGCAATACTGACAATCAAATTACTTTGCATCGTTTATCTAATCTATTTTCGGTGGATTCAAATCTATTTTTTATTCAAGGGCAAGCCAAAGGGGGATATACCGTCACAGGAGCTGCGATTGGGGCATTATTCGGCGGTTTCGGTGCTCCGGTCGGCGCTGCAATTGGGGCAAGTCTGGGGGAGCAACGTCGCAAGCAAACGTTCAAACAGTTTTATAAACCTGAAGCCCTGTCTGTGCTCAAAGCAAAGCTCAGTTCGCAGAATGTTGATCAGAAGGTAAATCAGTATATCGTTTTGGCGACCAGTAACTTGAAAACTTCTATACGTAGAGCGAGGCAACAGACTGAAATGATAATAGATGGTATCGAGCAAAATATTTCTAATTTTCAAGGAAAGCGAGATGCGGAAACTTCTTCCGAGCAAAATCGATTGGATCAACTTATGTCAGAAATACAAACAATTCTTAATGACTCGCACCACTTTTTGAGTCGATTGAATTAAGCCAAAGCAATTATTGTCAATCTGTTGTTCAGACATATATTATTTTTGGAGAAATTGTCTAATGGAATCTGCGAACAATCAGTCACTCAATTCTTTTATTGATCAGAAGCAAGTCCGCATAACACTGATTACTGATCTGGAGAGATTATTGAGGAGTTCCGAGAAGCTGAAATTGAATGAGTCCGTTGGTCTGATCGCTAATACAATTGATCGTATGAAGAAAGAACAAACTTTTTCAGTTGCTGTTGTCGGCGAATTTAAGCGAGGTAAAAGTACATTAATCAATGCTCTTTTAGGAGCAGATGTTTTACCTGCTGATATTTTGCCTTGCTCTGCTACGCTCAATCGCGTGACTCATGGACTCAAGCCACAATTAAAAATTACGTTTAAAGATGGGCGCGAAGAAGAACTGGAACTTGATCATCTCAAGGAATATGTAACCAAACTTACGCCTGAATCAGAAGAAACGGCTGCTACGATTGAAGAAGCTACGATTTACTACCCAATTCGTCATGACAATGTTGAGATAATCGACACACCGGGGCTGAATGATGATGCAAGCATGACAGCCGTAACATTATCCGTACTTCCCAAGGTAGAAGCTGCGGTGATGGTGATGATGGCTCCTGTGCCATTTTCACAGTACGAAAAAGACTTTCTGGAGAACAAACTACTAACTAACGATCTAGGAAGAGTCATCTTCGTAGTCAATGCCATTGATCGCTGCGATAGCCCAGACGACAAAAAGCGCTTGTTGGAGAGTGCAGTTAATCGCCTTCAAAAATACATCTTCAATCGGGCAGAAGAACAATTTGGCAAGGATTCAGAAGAGTATAAAGTCTATACTAAGAAAATCGGCAAACCCAAAGTCTTTGGTGTTGCGGCGAGAAAAGCATTAGCTGCAAAGCTTAATGGTGATGAAGAATCATTGGTACAAAGTGGCTTCGCTGAATTCCAGGCTGCTTTAGAGGAATTTTTGACAACTGGACAGGGGGCAGTGAGATTACAAGTAGCAGTAAATCGAGCGATCGCTTCTGGATCTGAAATTTTGGCTGCTATCAATATTCAGGAGAACGCATTAGCAATGCGGCAGGAAGAATTCAATGTTGCTTATGAGAAATCAGTTACTGAAATTGCTTCCTTACGGGAAAAGAAAAAGGAAGAAATGAGGCTGATTGATCGAGCTACGGAGAATGTTCGATACAACGTTCGACCATTGCTCAATCGATTGGAAGATGAAATCAAGCAAGCAGCCGAGCAAACAATCGATAATGCAGTTGTAACACCTACTGATTTAAAAAATAAAAAAACTCTTAGCGATCGACTTGGGAAAGCAGTCTCAAATGCTGTTCAGAATGTCGGGCAACGAATGGCGAATAAGATTCAATCTGAGATCCAACAGGGCTTAGAGCGTGAAGTTGACCGATTGAAAGATTTTGCTGAGTCAGTCGATCAAACTTTGAAACAAATTGAGATGAACTTTCTATCAATTGATGCAGATGCTAATCGTAAAGTTAGTGGTGGTGGGGAGGCAATTGCTGCTGCCGTCTCAGTCTTTACTGGCTTTGGTGGTATCTGGTCAGGCTATAAGAAGGCAGGAGTCAAAGGCGCAGCTATTGGTGCAGCAGGCAGTGTTGCTACGGCTCTTGGCGGTGGAGTAGTGTTTGCTTTATTGGGATTACCTCTTGTTTGGCCTGCGATATTGGCACTTGGTGTTGTTTCTATTTTTACGGGGGGATGGTTAACAGACGTAGTCTTTTCAAGCGAGCGAGTTGACGCATTTAAGACTAACTATAAAGAAAAAGTTCTCAAAGAGATTGAGAAGCAACTGAAATCTAACCCTATTCACCAACAGGTTGATGAGCAAATTTCTCAAACTTTTGCAAGCCTCAAGCAAACCCTTAATCAAGAAGTTGAAGCACTACTTGATAACACCCAAAGCACCTTGTCAGAAACTAGCCGTAAGCGGGGAAGTGACTTGATGCAAACTGAGACTGAGCGTCGTGAATTGGATGAAATTCGGGCAGAGACCGAACGCATCTTGGGAAATGCTCAACGGCTTTCAGATGAATTGGTTGAAATTTTAAGCGTATAAGGGAGGAGATGAAAATGATTGCCCACTCACAACCTGATCTATCCAATCCCACCCAAGCTGTTAGCCTGGATTTTGGAGCCTATTTAAAGCGACGGCAGCAAGAGCTATCTGTACATCTTGCAAGTGGCGTTCCCGACTACTCTTTTTCGCTTGATCGATCACTGCAAAAACAAATTTCCTCTATTGGTCCTATTCGAGCACTGACCCAGACAATAGTATCTTTTGCAGTTCCAATTCAGAAGCAAATTCAGCAGATGCAGAGTATTGCGGTAAGTCCTCGTCAATACCCTGAAATTTATGCCATCGGTGAGGAGTGTGCTCATCGTTTAGGAATTGGTATTCCGCAAATTTTTATTTGCTCAGCTTTGGAAGGATACGCTTGTACGATTGCAACAAATGATGTTACGCCGATGATCATTTTGTCGAGTGGCATTGCAGAGAGCTTGGAATTGGAAGAGCTGAAGTTTGTTATTGGACACGAATGTGGACATATTCATAATCTGCATGGTGTGTATAACACGGCTGTAGAGTTAATGACCAATGCCTTAGTCAGAACGTTTTTAGCGCAATTTGTCGCAACTGGACTCCCAAATTTACTGGATGCCGCTGAGAAAGCCATTCATGGGGGGATCATGCTTTTTCTTCTGCGTTGGAGTCGGTGTGCGGAAATTACCTGTGATCGTGCTGGGCTAATTTGCTGTGGCGATCTCAACGTAGCCAATGTTGCGCTCGCCAAGCTCATCATAGGTGGGGGTGAACGCCTTAAAAACATCAATATTCAAGAATTTATCAACCAAGTTCACACTGTACAATCTACTCCTGTGAGGTTGCTAGAGCTGGCTAGCACCCATCCATTACTACCTAGGCGTATGGAAGCTTTAACTTTATTTGCTGAATGCGATACCTTCTATGCTTGGCGACAAGAATTACAGGCTCCTAAAATATCACGTAGTCAATTTGAAACTGATTTGCAATGCGAGAAAATCATTAGCATTATAAATAGCAAAGTGAGAACTAATTAGTCGTAAAAGTTGGTCACCTAATGAATGAAGACGCAAAACGCATTCTATTTTTAGCTGCGAACCCCAAAAATACCAGCCCACTTCGCCTTGATAAAGAGGTCAGAGAAATCGAGAATGGCTTAATATCGAAAAGGCCGGGGCAGTTTTGCTTTGAGAAAAAGTGGGCAGTTAGACCAGTAGACATACAGCGTGCAATGCTAGAATTTAAGCCACACATCGTCCATTTTTCTGGGCATGGGGAAGGCATTGAAGGTTTAGTCTTAGAATCTAACGGAGGGGACTTTGGACAGTTAGTTAGCACAGAAGCTCTAGAAGGATTATTTAAGCTATTTTCAGATGAAGTTGAATGCGTAATCCTAAATGCTTGTTATTCTGAGGTTCAGGCAGATGCAATCAATGCTCATATCCATCATGTGATTGGAATGAATCAGTCGATCGGCGATAAAGCTGCGATTGATTTTTCTGTTGGTTTTTATGATGCGATTGGAACTGGGCGACCGATCGAATTTGCTTATCACTTTGGTTGCAACTCAATTCAGTTGAGCAGTAGCGGAAAAAGCATCAACCATTCACAGCATCTAATTCCTGTTCTAAAAACCAAGGCAGAAAAAAGTATTGTCATTCCAGAATCACCCCAACCAACTCCTTCTAATTTAGCATCAATCAATTCTATCAATATCTCTGAGGATAGTGAAGCTAGGCGAAGCTTAAGCTCACAGAGTCTAGAGATGAATCAACAAGAGTTGGTTATTAGAGAGAGGCAACGAGCCGTATCCGAGTTTGATGAATTGCTGAGCATACAGACACCAATTTTATCCCCTGATCTACCGACGGACTTTCACTACAATCTTGAGCAACTTGCACAGGAATTTCTCGTTGGACTAGACGATTTTTCAGATTGGGCGGAAACCGAAAAAATTCGCAACGTGCTAGGGCGTGACTTAATCCGTCAGCTTCGAGCACAAGAAAAACAAATTCAGACACGGTTAGACTCAGATTTCTCATTAGTAGTTGTGGGAGATTTCAAACGAGGTAAGTCTACTCTTATTAATGCTTTATTAGGCTCCCAAGTTGTTTCAACCGCAGTCACATCAGAGACAGTAACAATTAACGTAATTCAGCATGGGGATTCTCTTCGAGTTGAAGCCTGTTTGGTAGATGGAGGGCGTGTCGAACTCCAGCCAGATCACCTGTCCTCTGAACGCCTATTACCTATCCTAAAAGCATTACCAAAGCCTATTAGTCATTTATACATTGAAGCACCAGCCGAATGGTTAAAAGGACTGCGTCTAGTGGATACACCTGGAACAGGCGATATCATGAAGCGGTTCGACAAGCAGGTACATGCCTACCTTTCGCAGGCTGATGTACTAATTTACGTAATGTTCGCGCCAGCCGCATTATCTGAGTCAGAACGAGCATTTCTTAAATGTTCTGTGCTGCCACAGGACTTTCCCAAAGTATTTTTTGTTGTCAATCGTTTGGATGAAATTAGTGAGATCGAAGCCCAACGATTGATGAGCCGAACACGTCAGCAAATTTCTAGCTCATTTCCTAATGCCAATACGTTTGGGCTTAGTGCCTTAGATGAGTTTTGCCGTCTTCAGAGTCTGGAGCGTCCAAACCCTAGTCGCGCAGCAGCATTAGAAGAAGAGTTTCAGTTATTTCGCAACTGTATATATAACTCGATCCTATTAAACAAAGATCTGATTCAATTAGATCGCGCCACTGACCTAATGGATCAAATGCTATATAGCTTTGAAACAAGTATGCTACTAATCAAAAATGCGATGCAGTCGGATCAGCAGCGACTCAATGAAGCGATTCGACAGTGTGAGAATACTACTTCTGATCTCTATGCACGACTAGATCAACACAAACAGCAAATACATCACAATATTGACTTGCTCTGCGAAGAAGCTCTAGCTTGGATGAACATCTTTATAACCCGCTTGGAACGTGAGGCAATTGTGGCTATTCCTCAATTCGACCTGAAAGAAGTGCAGAAGCATTTTCACTTTTTTCTGACAGATGCTCTCCGTACAGCAGTGAGTCAATGCATAGATACCCATTCTCCGTGTATTGCTGAAAGCGTTGACAAAACACTCAAGCTAATGACGGATGAATTCCAAAGTCTTTCTAACAGTGATTTATTCAATCTTGATGTAGCTCAAGCCACCTTTGGCGACTTGCCTTGGACAAATCTTGATACCTTTAATTTGTTACTGGAACTAAGTGGTTCGGATGGGATCTTTGAGCTTGCAGGACATTTGCTACTGCGACAAGCCAAAGATCTACAGGAGTTACGTCAAGCCAGTCAGTATGTTAGACGACTGAAAGATAGTCTTCATCAACTACGCCAAACGGTGGCTCAAGAGGTACGATTGCTCTATGATAACATTGCCCAAAAAATCGAAACCCGTGTCACAGAGGTTTACCAGCAAGCCATTGCAGCCTCTATTTCTGCCATGCGGCAAGCACAAGAAATAGCTAGTCATGATAGTCAACATGTAAATAGCACGAATGAGGGTCTCCAAGAAGCTCTATCACTGTTATCTGATACTCGTATCTTTCTTAAATCGTTTAAGCAAAAACTCTGGTCAAAAGATGCTGTCGAAACTCATACAGATGCTTAAAATGTGCTGAGAAGCTGCGCGGGATAACAAATCGTTGCAGCGGCGGAATGAAAATAATCGGTGGGGATGCCAAGGTTACTAGCCGCCGCTGAACTTCACGTTATGCCGCTTCAATTTGTTTATGTAATAATAGTTTCATCATAGTTGCAGGTATTCTGCGTAGTCTGAATTTACACAATCTACTGCCAAAGAGCTTATATTTATGGCGATGTTCCTGAGATCTGTGGGATTAGTTTTTGCTCTGCTGGCTGTCATCGCTGGGTTAATTGTCATTCCAGCCGCGCAATCTGGAGTTGCAGGGCAAACGCATAAAAAAATTGGGTGACTACCCTGCAAGGCTTCCAGATCTCATGGGCAGAAATGCTTAGAGGCTGAAATCCTTAATCTGAAAGGATCAACAATTTTCATGCGTTTGCCCTGTCTGGAGTTGCAGGAAACTGGAAAGTAATTTTTCTGTCAGCTATACTCTGACGGGCTATTGATTTTGGTTTTCCAGGTGGGTGAAAATCAGGAAGCCGTCTAGCCTTGTGAAAGCCTTGATTCAACTGACCTTCACGACTGAGGACATTGAACAACTGCATTACGAACGCTTTCATCATCCCCATCCGCGTGTCCAACGAAAGATGGAAGCGTTGTATCTCAAAAATCAGGGCTACCCGCATTGGGAGATTGCCCAATTGATTCGGGTTACGGAACCAACGTTGTTGAGTTATTTTCGGGATTACCAAACTGGCGGGATCGCCCAACTCAAAGAAATCACCTTCTATCGACCGCAGAGCGAACTGAAACAGCATCAGGAGAGTTTGGAGGCATACTTTCGAGTCCATCCTCCGAAAACGTTGGCACAAGCGGCAGCCAAGATTGAGGAGATGACTGGCATGGTTCGCAGTCGGGAGCAAGTGCGCCGCTTCCTCAAAGGAATGGGGATGAGTTGCCGTCGGGTCGGCGTGCTGCCTGCAAAAGCCGATCCCGAAGCCCAAGCGGAATTTCTAAAAAAAACTAGAACCCCGGTTGGAGGAGGCAAAAGCAGGTAAGCGAGCCGCTTTCTTTGTCGATGCGGCGCATTTTGTTCTGGGTGCTTATCTTGGCTTTTTGTGGTGCTTTGAACGCTTGTTTGTCAAAACGGGTTCAGGACGGCAACGCTTTAATGTCCTCGGTGCCCTCAATGCGGTCACTCATGAACTGATCACCGTCACCAACGAAACTTACATCAATGCTCAGAGTGTTTGTGAGTTACTCCATAAATTAGCCGCCTTGGGGTTGAGTATCCCGATCACTCTGGTGTTGGACAATGCTCGGTATCAAAAGTGTACGTTGGTGATGGAGGTGGCTCAAGCTTTGAACATCGAACTGCTGTATCTGACAGCGTACTCTCCCAATCTGAACTTGATTGAGCGCCTATGGAAATTCGTCAAAAAGCAGTGTTTATATTCGATTTACTATGCTGACTTCAATGCTTTCAAGGAGGCAATCACTTCTTGTCTCAACCAGTGTCATACGACTCATAAACCAGAATTAGACTCATTGCTAACCTTGCAATTCCAATCTTTCAAGAAAGCAAAGTCTATCCCCTCACAAGGTATATTACAGCCAGCAAAAATTCTATACAGAGATCTTTACCCCAATCTTTACCCCAACCTCGTTGAAAAAGACCCAACAATACCCGACGCAAAAAAACAGGACTGGCTGAAATCAAGTCCTGAAAGGCTTATCTCATAGGCGAAACGGTTGATTTTCTTGAAAGCTGGTGACAAGACTCGAACTTGCGACCGGCTGATTACAAATCAGCTGCTCTACCAACTGAGCTACACCAGCACATCCTGTATTCTATCAGATTGTAGGCCGCCCTCAAAGGGTTTGGGAGGTCATCACTCTAAAGTTGAGCCACAAAAAAACGATCGCCCTAAACCAACCAGTTAAATTCCAGTCCTTCTAAGACGATCGCTGCTTTACACCTTGGCTAACTCAGCTTCTGGAAGAGTTTCCTGGGGTTCAAGCTGATCCAAAATTGCGAGAAATTCTTGCTCAAAAATCACCTGAGCGCGGTTGGTGCTGCCCCCGATGTAGAATTTGCCGTCTTTTTGTAAGCCCCAAATTTGGGAGTGAGACACATAGCTCATCATCGTGCTAATCATCAACAAGCCAAATCCTAGATAGACGATCGGCACGCCAGGGTCGGCTTTGATTTGGAGTCCAGTGCTACCGATGATGTCAGCGATCGCCAGAGTAACGCCTTTGACCTCGACAGACATGCCTTTGCGAACGGTAGAAAGCAGCTTGCCGTCTGTGTCGTAGACGAGTAGTAGCCCCTGTAGATCTCTAGCTACGAGAGAAATACCATCGCTGAGATCCGGTTTAATCGGAATCCAGGTGCCCCAAATTCGGCTGCCAACTGCGTCGAGCTTGGCCATGGGAAATTGTAGAATCGGACTTTTGTTAATTTTGACCTGGACGGCGGAGATGGCCCAGTCTGCTTGATAGAGTGTTACGCCATTGTGTTTGAGGGGTTGATTGACGTGAATGGTTTTGCGATCGACTTCCTTACCGTCGTTGTCCAAGACTGAAAGATCGGAGTAAAACTGATCGATTTCGCCTGTGGGTAAGTAGTCGATCCAGAAGCGATTGACTTTAACGGCCCAATCTTTAGGAAACTGTGGCTCTGCCCAGGGGCCCGCATCGACGATGTTTTTGATCATAAAAGTGCCGCCACTAGGGACAACTTCTTGAGCAATAAAGCCCGTCATTGCGCCAACGATGCCCCCGATGAGAATCAGCATCATACTAATGTGGACAATGATCGGCCCAATCCGCCCAATGATGCCTTTGCGAGCATAAAATTTGTCTCCGTCTTGCCAGACTCGATAGCGGTTTTTTTCTAATAGCTGAAGGGCACGATTGCTCAATGTTCCTTCAAATTCGGCACTCAGGGCAAACTTGCTGAATTGGCGGGGCTGTGTGTAAAACTTGCTGGTGTTGCGAGTAAACCATCTCAGGGCGGGTAGCTGGCGCACAAAAGTACAGGCTGTCAAACTAGAGCCAAACAAAATCAACAGCGCCAAATACCACCAGGTGCGATAGACGTGATCAAAGCCGGCCGTGAGCAGTACTTTCCAGGTCAAGAAGCCAAAC
This sequence comes from Phormidesmis sp. 146-12, assembly GCF_052939495.1. Lineage (NCBI taxonomy): Bacteria > Bacillati > Cyanobacteriota > Cyanophyceae > Leptolyngbyales > Leptolyngbyaceae > Phormidesmis > Phormidesmis sp. 146-12. The sequence continues at coordinate 46,794 of NZ_JBJPHS010000013.1, forward strand.
AGGGCGGGGTGTTCGGGGTAGTTTGATTGGTAAAATTCCAGGGATTGTCCCTGCTCGATCACGGTGCCTGCAATGCTGAAGACCGCGATCGCTAACAGCAAGGCGATCGCTAACCTCAAATCTGCTAACAGCGGCAACAGTTCTTTTTTGAAGTAGCGTCTGGGCGGCCCCGATAGCTTGGTGAAAAAGGAAGTTTCTGTCGTCATTTTTATGAGAAGAATTTTATGAGAAGAAGTCTATTCTAGAAAGTAGGGAAAAAACGCCGAATCCGACCAGCAGCGCCCCACTAACGGGATTGATCCAGCCTGACCATTTTCGCAGTTCCAAGATTTTTTTGATAGAAGCGGTGAAGGTTCCCGCTAACACTAAGGGCGCAACGTATCCCACTGTGTAGCAAAGCAGTAAGCTTCCACCTAGAACGGGATCTTTTGTCGTCGCAATCCAGGTGAGCAGGGTGGCTAAAACGGGAGTGCTACAGGGGGACGCGACCAAACCGAACGTCAAGCCGATTAAGTACGATCGCACCCCTTTGGGCAGCTCTTCAGAAATCCAGTCGGTGGCTCCGATCGAGGGCAATCTCAACGGCAGCGCATTCAGCAAATTTAAGCCCATGATAATCGCGACAAGACTGACGGCGATCGGGAGACCGATGCCAATCTGGCCATACACCTGCCCAACGACTGTGGCAAAAATTCCCAGACCTGCCAGCGTCGTTGCCAGACCGAATGAAAACCAGAGTGACTGGGTAGCTGCCTGAAGCCGACTTTTGGTTTCGTAGCCGCCGATGTACCCGATCGTAATAGGCAACATGGACAGCGTACAAGGAGTCAGACTGGTGAGCAACCCCGCCCCAAAGATGATGCCAATGCTCACGGGAGTTATATGATTTAACTGATTTGAGACGATCGTGTTGGCAAACTGAGATAGCTCGTAAAGTTGGGTTTGAATATCTAACATGGGAGCCGGGTGTAGAAGTGTGGGAGGAGCGGATTGCAGAAATTTCTTTGCTTCGGTGCTGAAGTCTTCTGCCCCCCAAGCTGCCAATTCTGGGGGACTTTGAGACAGGAATTTTTGCAGAAAGTGGACTAGTTGAATTGGAACGATCGACGGTTTAGTAAATTACTCTCATTCTACCGTCCGCCTCACTCCTCACTCCTCACTCCTCACTCCTCACTGAGCTCGCCGCGATCGCTCAGCCTTTTTAGGAAATGGAATCGTTTTAGAAGCAGGACGCGGCAAAGACACCACTTCCGCTTCACTGCTTTCTCGTGCGACTCGAATCAACAACGCCGCCGAGAGCAAACTGGCAATCATCGAACTGCCACCATAGCTAAACAGGGGAAACGGTAAACCTGTTGTGGGTAAAGCTCCCGTGGCTACGGCAATATTCAACAGCGATTGACCGACCATCAGCACCATCACCCCGATCGCCACCAGTCTATGCACGATCGATCGCGCTTTTCGAGCCACCATGAGAGCAAACGTCGCATAGGTGAGCAGCAGTCCCATCAGCAAAATGCCGCCAATCAAGCCAAATTCTTCGGCAAACACAGCATAAATAAAGTCAGTGTATTGGATCGGTAGATAGAACAATTTTTGCTGAGATAAGCCAAACCCCGTACCAAACGTGCCGCCAGACCCAACCGCATACAGACTTTGAATCAACTGATAGCCGTCTCGCATCGGGTCAGCCCACGGATTGAGAAACGACATGATCCGTTTGCGCTGGTATTCTCGAAACGTCACGCTCACCATTGCCAAGAGCACTCCCGCTCCCGCTGTGCCACTCAAATAGAGGTAAGGCAACCCCGCCGCCAGCGCAATCAGCCATAGCGTCATGCCACAGAGCGCCGTTGTGCTCAAGTTTGGCTGAAGTAAGATCCCCACCAGCAGCACGCAGAAAATGCTGATCCAGGTCAAGCGCACTGCCCAAGAAAGCCGCTCCCACTGTCCAAAAATCCGCGCTCCTTGCAAAATCAGAAAGGGTTTGATCAATTCTGATGGCTGCATGAGAAAGGGCCCCAGCGGAATCCAGCGTGCTCCGCCATTGACCGACGTTCCGACTCCAGGCAGCAGCGTCACGACAATGCCCCCCAAAAAAATCAGCAGCAGCCAATCGGCAACGCCCAAAACATATCGAAGGGGCACATGCACCAGCACGTTGAAGCCAATCATACCGATGGCGATCGCCAACATCTGCCGCTTTACGTAGTACAGTCCGTCTCCATACTCTGCATCGCCCACCGGATAGGAAGCCGAAAACATCACCGCCAACCCCACAAACAGCCAGAGAAAGGTCAACCATCGCAAAATTCGAGCTTCAAAGGCCCAATCTGCCGCAGTGGTATCTAAAAAAGGGATCAGTTGGCGCAATTTCACAGCGATCGTTCTCCCATCTAGTGATCTTTTGAGGGTCGAGTCTGAATTTTAGGGCTGAATCAGATTTCTAGCTCAGTGCGAATTTTTAGAAAATCTAAACAAAAGTAAATTTGATGAAGTTGTTTCGCTTCGATGTTTCGTCTTTTGTGCCCCAAGCTGCCAACTCTGAGGGACTTTTGGACAAGACTTCTAATTCAAAGTTCCTCATGGCTGGAGGGTTTTTTGAATTGACGACCCCTTGGCGGTATCTCGAAGCGCAGAACTTCATTCAATCTGCGTTAACTTTAAGACCCAAAACGGTTATCGGTTTCTCAGTTCTGCTTCGAGTTTGTCTACGTCGTCTCTGAGAAAAACGGTCAGCCGTCCCGAATAAGCCAGTCCCTCTGGGGTTTGGGCAATTTCTAGCCAATAGGCGTAGCGGCTTCCTTTGCGAAGTTCTCCCTGAAGGGCGGCGAGGAGCGGATTTTTTTGAGCGACGGCCTGCTGGATTGCAGTTTCGCTGGGGTAGGAATAGATCGGTTGGGCGCGATCGTAGTCCTGAAAAACCTCCAATCCATAGATCGCTCTCAGAGATTCCTGAAGCCGATTTTGAGTTACGCCATTTAGCATGTCAAAGATCGTCAGCCGCTGACTGCGAATGATTCTGGCGTTAGGAGAAGACTTAATCCTGCCAGGCGGAAGCAGTGACGCTTCAAAGGTAAATCGTTGAGCTGCCGAAGCGCTTTTGGTGATCAAAAATTTTTCGCCTCGCCCCGGTCGCAAAGTCGGATTGGCCTTAATCCAGGCGGCCACCTCATCCGTCGTCTGTCCCGGTAGTGCCCTCGCGGGAGCGGCCACCAAACCCAACAGCACGATCGCCCACACCACAGATTTCAATCGATCGACCTTCATAAAAACTCCACCACAACAAGTCATCACTTTCCCCATTTCGAGACTCAAGACAAATCAACCTTTCATCCCTCATCCCTCATCCCTCATCCCTCATCCCTCATCCCTCATCCCTCATCCCTTATCCCCCATCCCTCATCCCTACGGCTCGATCGCCACCTTCACCACTTTTCTCGCTTTCATGTCTTGAAACACCTGTTCTAAATTTTGAAGTGGTTGGCGATCGCTGATCAAAAGCTCAAACGGAATCGTCTCACTCGCAATCAGGGCCAGCGCCGATCGCACAAACTCTGGCGTATTGTGAAACACCCCTTTTAAGGTCAGTTCATTGTAGTGGAGTTGTTCGGTATTGACGGTAATTGTTGTGTCGCGAGGACAGCCTCCAAACAGATTCACGGTAGATCCCGGACGCGCACAAGCGATCGCCGTCTCCCACGCAGCCGGAACGCCCGTCGCCTCGATCACAATATCAGCGCCCCAGCCGTCGGTCAGATCTCGCACCAGACTCGGCACATCGGGCACCTGTCGATAATTGAAAGTTTTTGCGGCTCCAAACTTTTCGGCAATCTGCAATCGAGGATCGCTACCGCCAAACACAAAGACTTCAGTCCGTTGAGCGAGAGCCGCCACAAACATCAGACCGATCGCTCCATCTCCTAACAAAACAACTCGATCGCCGGATTTGGCATTCGATCGAGCGACTCCATGCAGCACGCAAGCTAACGGTTCAGTCATCGCGGCCATCGCATCAGAGAGATTGTCTGGAATGGCTAAAAGATTTTGCTGAACGATCGGAGCAGGAATTTTCAAATACTTGGCAAAGGTGCCATTGTTGAAGGTCAGATCGGTGCAGAGAGAATAGTCTTGGCGCTGGCAAAAAAAGCACTTGAGACAGGGAGCCGAATTGTTGGCAACGACGCGATCGCCCACCTGCCAGCCCGATACGCCGTCTCCTAGCGCGACGATTTTCCCAGCCGCTTCATGACCAAACAACGTGGGTGGCTTGAGCATTTTGGCATGTCCGCCTCGTCGCCAAACCTTGAGATCCGTTCCGCAGGTAGTCGCGGCTCCGACTTGCAGGATCACTTCTCCCGGTGCAGGCGTGGGATCAGGAACAGTCTCCAATCTCAGGTCTTCTTGACCGTACAGTAAAGCTGCTAACACGAGCGATCGACCTTCTTTACGCAATGTTCAAAAATCTTACTGGATCTTGCGCCAATTAGCTGATCTCCCTTGACCGAGCGTGAACCTAAGATCGGTGGCCAAATCTCAGTATATTTACCTGAAATGTCGCAACCTCAGTTTCAGATTTCTCTCTACGAAGAAGATTTTGCTTTATGGATTGAGCAAACAGCCGCCAGCTTGAAGAACGAAGCGTTTGATCAGGTAGATATTCCCCATATGATTGATGAACTCTCCGCTCTGGGACGCACCGAAAAGCGAGAACTCAGGAGCCGATTAGACTGCCTTCTAGTTCATCTTCTCAAGCGAGTCTTTGTGGATAGCAGTAGTAAAAATAGCGCGTGGGAACGAACGATCGCCGACCAGCGCAAACGACTCAAGTGGCTGATCGAAGATTCACCGAGTTTAATTTGCTACATTGACGAAATTTTTGCCGACGCTTACCAGGATGCGTTAGCCGAGGTGCAAAGAACGTATCGCAAGACTAGATTTCCTGATGAATGGGGGTGCGATCGCAGTGTGGAGACGCTGCTCTCAGCCCAGTTTTGGCAAGATTGAGAAATGCAGAATGACGAGTTTGAACGTTTGTTTGAACACTTATTTGAACACTTATTTGAACTCTTCATCGATCGCCACTCTGCAACGCCAAATTAAATTGAGGTTCTCCAGACTAAATTGAGGTTCTCCCCAATCAGATTACTCGTAGATCCAGGAAAGGATCGTTGGCTGCCAGTTCACGAGTTCTTCTGGTTCAAACCATAGCGCAATCTCACTCTCGGCCGTTTCGGGCGCATCCGATCCATGAATCAGGTTGCGACCAATGTTTGCGCCATAGTCACCCCGAATTGTGCCCGGTTCAGCCGTGAGCGGATTGGTTGCGCCGATCACTTTTCTTGCAGCCGCAATCACACCATCGCCTTCCCAGACCATCGCGACGACCGGGCCAGAGGTAATGAATTCAACCAGGCTGCCAAAAAAGGGACGTTCTTTATGCACTCCATAGTGCTGTTCTGCGAGTTCGCGGCTGACGTTCATAAACTTGAGGCCGACGAGGGTAAAGCCTTTTGTCTCAAAGCGACCAATGATTTCGCTAATCAGCTTGCGTTGCACACCGTCGGGCTTGATTGCTAGAAATGTCCGTTCCACAGAGGCGCTCCCAAGAGAGTAATTTTTACAAGATCAGATTAGCTTAGAACGGCGGCGATCGGGAGGGAGGAGGGAGGAGGGAGGGCTGGTTTAAAGTCTTCTAGAATTGGCAGCTTGGGGGCAGAAGGCTTCGGCATCAAAGCGAAAAAGCCCATTATCGAGATCGATCGCTTTGAGTAACTCGCGAGGGGTCACTTATCTCGGAGGTCGATCGCTGGAGAAAGGGGTTGCCGACGGCGACACGGGGAAGGCGATGCTTAAAACTACAGAGAATCTCCCAGGAAATGGTGCCGAGAGTCTTGGCCCAATCGTCCGCCAAAATCTGCTGGTTGCCATCTTGACCCAATAGCGTCACGACTTCGCCTTCTTGTAGAGCGGGAATGCTGCTCACATCCAACATAATCTGATCCATCGTGATCGAGCCGATTTGGGGCACCCGTTGACCTCGAACCAATACTGTCAATTGATTAGAAAGATTGCGAGGAATGCCATCTGCGTAACCAATTCCGACTACAGCAATTTGCGTTTCTTTGTCAGCGACGAATCGATGCCCGTAGCTCACTCCGGTTCCTGGCTGGATGGTTTTGACCTGGGTGACTCGCGCTTTTACTTGCATTACAGGCTTGAGATCAATCTGACCTCTTAAATGGTCTGCGGGATAAAGTCCATAGATGACCAGTCCCGTTCTCACCAGGTCATAGTGCAGATTGGCATCGGTCAACGTGGCTGCTGAGTTGGCGAGATGTAGACGAGGGCGATGAGGATTGGGCGCAGGTGAAAATCCACAGGCTTGAATGGCAGTTTCGTAGCGCTGTTGTTGTTGCCGCATGATCGTGGGATCAGGGTCGTCAGCCGTGGCTAAATGAGAATAGATGCTGGCGATCGCCAAGTTGGGTAATCGCTGTACCAACTGCACAAATTCAACTGACTGTTGCCACGGAGTGCCTAATCGAGACATGCCCGTATCTAACTTGATGTGAACGGGAAGCGGCGATCGCGACAGGTGACTCATCGCTTCGGCAAACACGAGGGCCTGCTTGGGCGTACACAGGGTGGGTTGAAGCTGCCAGTGAGCGATCGCTCGAATCTGTTCGGCTGTATGCGTTGCGCCCATGAGTAAAATCGGAGCGTTGATGCCCGCTTCTCGCAGCTCGATCCCTTCGGGAATGGTTGCGACTCCCAGCCAGGTGGCCCCACTTTGCAAAACGGTTTGAGCGACGGTGACGGCTCCGTGTCCATACGCATCGGCTTTGACGACGGCCATCAGATCCGTCTGCGCCGCCAGCAATCCGCGAATTTGCTGAATATTCTGTGAAAGCGCGACCAAATCAATCTCAACCCAGGCCCGCTCTCGCTGCATTAGAGCAATGCTGGAACTTTGATCCCAACTCAACATGACAGACTCCTCTTACACCACACACGATTTGATTTCTGCAATCGTACTTCTCCAAACTCTGAATGGTCTACCCACTCCACTCTGAATGTAAGACGCTTTTGTGAGAAATCTGGCAGTCTAAATCTGCAATCAGAGACAAAATAGAAGTTGAATCGGCGATCGCCATTTGTATAGAACGGGTAAATTTTTAAAGGCAGAACTTGTGTAACAAGCAAGAAATCTCCCCAATCTGGAAATCTTATGGGCAAGTAGGGGGCGATCTCTGCGTAAAATTGCGGGACTACCCCGCTTACTAAGTTAAAGACTTTAAAGATCATGGCCTGTTTAATCTCCGCATACTGAGGCAAACTGTAAACACTTGACAGGGGCGCATCGAATACACGGTACGGGACAAAACGCTACATGGAACTGATCGACCAGCAATACGCCAGAGATGGGGTAGGACGAAAATTTCTACGATGGATTAATCTTCGTCCAGAAGAAAGCGAACGCACGTTGCTCATGTTTGCGTTCTATACCACCACGGCGATCGGTCTGATGTGGCTCGAAGCCAGCGCCGTTGGACTCTTTCTCGAACAGTATGGTGCAGCCAATCTGCCGATCATCTACATTGCCAGTTCTGGAATTAGCGTCGGGCTAGGCTTTCTTTATTCGTGGCTACAAAAATATTTGTCACTGAGGCGAGTCATTGTCCTGATTGCGCTGTTGATGGCGTTACCGTTGTTGTTGTTGCAGTTTGGGCTGAGTTTTCCGGCGGGTGCGGCGATTAGTGGCATTATCGTTCTCAAAACGACGGTATTGTTGCTGCGACTGTGGCTAGAGGCGATTTATGTCTTGAATGACCTGAATGCGTCAATCACCGCCAATCAGCTTTTTAACATTCGAGAAATTAAGCGGACGTATCCCTTGATCAGCAGTGGGGTACTGGTCGCCGATATTGTCAGTGGTTTTTCATTGCCGTTTGTGTTGGCGGCGTTGCCTCGCGATCGCGGCATTCCCACCGTCATTTTGCTCTCATTTGTGATGATGCTGATTGGCGCAGGCATCTTGTCTTACCTGTGTCAAACCTATCAGCAGGCCTTTCCCGCTTCTCGACGCAGAAGAGACGATCGCCAGGTCGAAAATCGTCAGGAAGTTCGCGGTAAGATGCGGCGCTATGTCGGGCTGCTGGTTGTCTTTTTTATCATGGCGCAGGTGCTGTTGTTGCTGGTCGATTTTCAGTTTCTCAGCCAGCTTGAAAGACAACCCGAATTTTCTGCCCAGAGTGAGAAGATCGCCAGCTTTCTCTCCGTATTCAATGGCGCGCTGGGGATTTGTGAACTGATCGCTCAATGGCTGTTCTCAAGTCGCGTGATCGAGGCAGTAGGAGTGTTTCAGACGGTGATGGCCCTGCCTGTTGTCGTCGTACTAATGACGATCGGCATCGTGATTTGTGAAATCGTCGCGTCGGCACCCCTACCGATCTTTTTGGGACTGGTGATGCGTAAGTTTTTATACGAACTGCTGCACTACACCCTGTTTGCCAGTGTGAGTCCTGTGTTGTTTCAGCCAGTGCCCGAAGCCGTGCGGGGAAGACTCCAGGCTAATATTCGCGGCATTGCGGAACCGATCGCCACGGGTGCCACGGGCGTTGTTTTATTCTGGCTGGTCTGGTTGACGGAGCAGGGTGAAACGGAGCGGCAGTGGCAAAATCTGATTTTTGGGGTAATGATTCTCCTGGCGGTGGGCTGGTGGGTGGCAATCTACTTGCTCAAACAGGATTACGTCAAACTACTCGTCTTTAGCGCCGGACGGGGACAACTCAGCGGATCAGATGTAGACTTACGAGAACTCAAACGCGCTGTGATCGAGGCACTAGACAAGCCCGGAGTCGAAGCGGACAAGCGATCGTGCATTGAGCTTCTCAGCCAGATCGATCCCAAAAACGTCGGTGAAGTGCTGGCTCCCTTATTAGACAAGCTCACGCCCAGTTTGCAGCAAAAAAGCCTGGAGGTGATGATCGCGCATCCCAGTCTGTCTCATCTGCCCTCGGTCAAAGATCTGATCACCCAAAAGCCTGCCCCCGAAGTCATGGCCGTCGCGCTGCGCTATATCTGGCTCACCGATGAAAATCCGGATATTCGTCAACTGCGATCATACCTTCATCCCCAAATCGACCCGATCATTCGCGGCACGGCTGCGTCTCTAATGCTCAAGCAGGGCACCCCCACCCAAAAAGCGGAAGCGACGAATGCGTTGCGGCTAATGTTGACTCACAAGCACAAACAAGAGCGGGTGATGGGCTGTCGGGCGCTGGGTGAGGCGGTTTATTTGCAGGCGTTGCGGCTTTACATCCCCAATTTGTTACAGGATAAATCGCTGCCTGTGAGATGTGCGGTGCTGGAAGCGATCGGAGCCACCCGCTTAGAGGAATACTATCCGTCGCTGTTGAGAGGTCTGAGCTACAAATCGACGCGCAATGCTGCCCAGAGTGCCTTGGTGAAGCTGGAAAACGATGCCTTAACGATGTTGGTCAGTCTGGCCGAAGATGTCCACCAGCCCAATCTGGTTCGTTCTCACGCCTGGAGCGCGATCGGGCAAATTGGTACCAGAGAAGCGATCGAGATTCTCATTGCCCACCTCAAAACCTCCTGGGGAGAAACGCGCCGCAATATTTTGAGAATTCTGCTAAAAATTCCTTTAGAAAAAGGGATCGAGGCGGTGCTGGATCGACTGGGACGGCGAGGTGTCGAGCAGTTGATCGATCAGGAAATCATGTTTATCGGTCAGATCTATGCGGCACTGGTCGATTTGACTCCAGAACGGGCGCGCGGACAGGAAGCAGATCTGTTGAGGCGATCGCTGCGGGATCTTCCCAGTGATGGCATAGATCGACTCTTTTTGTTGATGAAATTTCTCTACTCGCTCAACTCGATTCAGGTGGCTTCTTTTAACCTTCAGTCTGGCTCAAAGTCTAATATGGCGCAGGGTTTAGAGATTTTAGACAACACCTTAGACATTCCCAGCAAACGTGCGCTGTTAGCGATTTTGGACAGCAACCGAGATGTAGACAAGCTGCAAAGTCTAGCGGGAATTGTGGGCTACGAGCCGATGAATCCGCACAATCGCCTTCGCTATCTGCTAGATTTACGTCACTTTTTATCAGACTGGTCGCTGGCCTGCTGCTTTCATCTGGCGCGTCAGTCTCGTTGGAGCCTTACCAGTGAGCAGATTCTCGCCTGTCTCAATCATCCCAAAGGCTTTGTGCGCGAGGCGGTTTTGTCTTATTTACAGCTTGCCTCTCCCAGTGCGCTGATCCGAATTTTGCCGATGTTAGAAAATGACCCCGATCGTTTAGTCGCCAGCCAGGTCAAACAAATGATGGAAGGGCTAAATCTAGGGCAAATTCCCATCCGACGATTTCAAGACGACGACGATATGCCCAGTACGGCGGAATTGGAGCCTCTGTAATGAGGGAGGAGGAATGAGGGATGAGGAATGAGGGATGAGGGATGCATCGTCTTGGACAGGTATGATTTTGAGGCAGGGAATCAGGGATGAATAATCAGCAGACAACGATGATGAATGGCCAAACGATCGTAGACAAGCTTTATGTGCATTACTGGATCAACAAGTGGCTAATCTCTAAACCGATCGCCCTCCTTCCTCCCTCCTTCCTCATCCCTCCCTCATCCCTCATCCCTTCCTCCTCCCACTGTCATGCTAAACAGCTTTGAACGTCTGCTACTGGTTCGAGGAGTCCCCATCTTTCAGGAATTGCGGGATGATTTTCTCGTGCGGTTGGCTTCGATTATGGATGAGCGCTGCTTTAATGCCAAAGAGGTGATTATTACTCAGGGGCAGGAGGGGCGATCGCTCTACATCGTGGCGCAGGGCATGGTAAAGGTACATATTGGCGAACAAGAATTGGTGCAGTTAAAAAAGGGGCACTTTTTTGGGGAGATGTCGCTGTTTGATGCGGAGCCTCGGTCTGCGTCGGTGACGGCTTTAGAGCGGTGTGATTGTCTTGTCTTGACCCAACAGCAGTTATATGAAGCGATCGACGAAACTCCCGGTATCGCCCTGAATATTATTCGCATTCTCTCTCGTCGCATTCGCGAACTCAATCTCAAACTCAACGCCAAAGATCACGAATTGGGAATGCTCAAAAGCAAGCTGGATCAGGAGATTTATAACGAGCCTGCACCACGATCGCAAAAACTGAGATAGATGGGGCAATTTTCAAGAGGGATTAGGTTTCAGGAATATCCTTTGAGTAAAATCAGCCTACAAGGAGCAACTTTTATCCCTACATCAGAGCAAAAAACGCAGTGCTTCACTCTAGGTTGCTGGTTTACTAAACTTTACTTACAGGCATATGAACACAAAGCTGATCCATTACTCAATTGCTGGAATTCTTGCAGGAACCATCACACTTTTGAGTGGGACTGTATATGCTCAAGAAGTGCCCAATCTTAAAAAAGAAATGCCTTATGCACAGGCAAGAGAACTGTTGATCAATAAAGGATGGCGAGCGATCGAGATTCCAATCCTCCAACGTGGCGATCAACTCTTTGGTGCAACAAAGTACATCGTCAAGGAGCTTGGTTATAACGAAGTCGTTGATTGCTCAGGAACCGGAATGGGATTCTGTCGCTTTGAGTTTGAGGGGCCTGATGGACGCAAATTAATTGTCATCACAGTTGATAACCAGAAAAAACAGCAACCGATCGTATATCGCTGGTCAATTGAAGCGCACGACAAAGCGATCGACTAGTTCCAGTTTTTCGGTAAATCCAATCAACCCAAAGATCAGGTCAGGAGTTTTACTTTATCGGCGATCGTAACCAGCGTTCCACAAGTTTGAGGCTTGCTTCAGTACTGAGGCTCAGATAGAAACGAACCTCTGTGGTTGGCCATTGTTGCCCCTCTAATGTGAAGAGTAGATATGTAGATTAATCTCTGGAGAATGTGAATCACCGAGTCCGTGCCCCTTTCAGCCAAACTCAGTATAATCCCCATAAACCACTGCATCTTAACAGACTCTTAACAAAACTCACTTAGATAGCAAGACTATCGCCAAATTGAATAAGCTTTGTTATGGTATGCAGTACAGTAAGTTGCAGGCTCTACCCAAACGCTCGATCGAGGATTATTCTCGATTTTGTAATCTTGGCATCTTTACGAAATTTTGCGTAAGTGTATACATAGTGAGGCTAATACACCAAATTACGCAGATTAGGGCTTAAGCGACCCAGCAAAGTTGTGGAGTCATAGTTGTGGAGTCATAACTATTTCAGGCATTAGGAATTGTTCTGGCAATCTAGGCAGGAACTAGAGCAATCATCAATGCGAGCAACAAAAGGGCATCTCTCCAGATAGCACAAGATTATCTACCAGACTTTATCAACTCTCCTAAATCTACAGTTCGTGTGATCTAGCGAGTTCTATCTAAGTGCAATTATCAAAGGGCAAGCGTATTGGTTATCAATCGAGCCATTGCGATCGTAAAAAGCAATCCGAAGTGTAATGCTATGTCATTATAATCATCCTGATTGCGCTTTTATAACTTGCTAATGTTATTTGCATGACGAATAGAAAAGGGTGTTTCACCAGATAAAAGTCATCTATTTTTGGCTTTTTGACGGTCAAGGATCAAGCTGTACCAATCGAGGTTTTAGCTGATGAAGAATCCAACTTCTAAACAACGCTCTACTTCTATTTTTTCCAAACTTCTCAGGCTCAATTTCTCTTATTTTTTCTTAAGCCGCATTGCATTATTACCAGGAAGAATTAAACGATATATCTTCTTTAGCAACGATATTATTATCTTTGTTGTTGCGATTTATATTGCTCTAAGCTTACGCTTTGAAGACTCCTCCGTTAAAGAACAAATTGCGCTTTACTCTTCGACGATCGTCCTGGCAATTCCTGTTAAATTCTGCATCTTTTATCTGACAGGCATGTATCACTCCCTGCTGCGTCACACCGGAGTCGAAATCTTTGGTTTGGCACTCAAAGCCGTGGTGATCAGTGAAGGAGCCTTGACCGCGACCTGTGCAGTGCTGCAATTTAGACCCCTGCCGCGATCGGTGCAAATCATCTCTGCGCTGGTGACCTGGGTGCTTGTCGTTGGCATCCGCTTTTTGATGAATCACCTCCTCAACCGGGTCGAGGCTCCCACTCCCACTAAATCCCCCACTGCTCCCATTTCGCCACAGCCCCAACGTCTGATCATCTATGGTGCAGGAGCCGCTGGATCTCAAATCTTCCAGGCCTTGTTGCGGGAGCATACTTATGATGTCATCGCATTTGTAGACGACAATGCAGCAGTTCAGGGGCGCTTGGTTAATGGGCTGCGGATTTATCACCCCGACCAGTTGCCAACCTTGGTGCCTCGCTACGAGATCAAAATGGTGCTGTTGGCGGTTCCTTCTGCCACCCCGCAAGACAAGCGTCGCATTTTAGAATCACTCAAGGGGTTGTCGATCGAAGTCAAAACCCTGCCGACCGTTGCCGAAATTCTCACCGGAAAGGTGTCGATCAAACAGATCCGAAATGTAGACATCGCTGACCTGTTGGGGCGTGAAGAAGTGCTGCCTGACCCCGGATTGTTGGGCGTAAACATTACAGGAAAATCAGTCCTGGTCACAGGGGCCGGCGGATCGATCGGCTCAGAACTGTGTCGCCAAATTGCTCAACAAAATCCTAAAGTACTGGTTTTGTATGAGTTGAATGAGTTTGCGCTGTATTCGATCGACATTGAACTCGCAGAAGCCTATCCTCAGATTCCTCGTGCGGCCTGTCTGGGGTCTGTCACCGACGCAGAACGGCTCGAAGAAGTCTTGACCCAATACGAGGTTGAGACCGTCTACCATGCGGCCGCCTACAAACATGTTCCGCTCGTCGAAGCCAACTCTGCTCAAGGCATCATTAATAATGTCTACGGCACCCTTACTGCCGCTCGTACCGCCAACAAATGTAAAGCCAGTACGTTTGTGTTGATCTCGACCGACAAGGCCGTGCGCCCGACGAATGTCATGGGAGCCACCAAGCGATCGGCCGAACTCGTCCTCCAGGCGTTAGCGGCTCAACCCAAAACCTACACGCGCTTTGTCATGGTGCGATTTGGCAACGTCTTGGGCAGCAATGGGTCGGTAGTTCCTCGATTTCGCAAGCAGATTGCAGAAGGCAAGCCGATCACGCTGACGCATCCCGATATCACCCGCTATTTTATGTCTATTCCCGAAGCGTCGAGGCTTGTGATCCAGGCGGGGGCAATGGGCAAAGGGGGCGAAGTCTTTTTGCTAGAGATGGGAGAACCAGTCAAGATCTACGATCTGGCCACCCAAATGATCGAATTGAGCGGTCTGGTGCCGGGTGAAGATATTGAGATTTTGCTGACGGGTTTGCGTCCAGGCGAAAAGCTTTATGAAGAACTTTTGATCTCAGGCGAGAATGCGATCGAAACCGACCATCCCAAAATCTACGCAGCTAGAGAAAACATGATTCCCTGGCGAGAGCTTGAGCCACTTTTGAACAAGCTATTTCTCGCCGCCAACCAAAAAGACACGCTAGCGATTCGATCCATTCTCAAAACTCTGGTGCCTGAGTACAAACCTCAACAGCACAATGCCCTAGTTATGAAGCAGGGATGAAGTTGCAAAACGATTCAAAATTCAAGCCGGATCTGACTCCTCACCCCTTCCTCCGCAAAACCACGACCGATCGCCGAAAAATTCATGTAGTTTCCATGACGCTACGCGATCCGTCCTGATACATTCACTAACCTTCTGTATCAGTATTCAAGACTTTTAAGAACAAATCGTCATTCACCTGCCGATTCTGATCCGATGCTCACACTCGTTCACTTTTTGATGGCTACCGATCTGGCGGAAAATTCTGGACTCTGGACTCTGGACTTTGAACTTTAGACAAATCAAAGCTTTCGTCTTCTGTCTAAGGTCTTCCGTCTAGTGTCTTCCCACCGTCTTCCAACGTGCCCGCTGTCGTCGCCATCACTCAGAGAATGGATGTAGCGCATCCGGTTCGACCGTTCTGTGGTTTATGAGGTTTTTTTATGCGTGTTTCAGTTATCGCACTTGGCGCTATTACGGCTCTATTTGCCCACGAACTTATTGGTAACGATGCCGTTACTCCCAGCGCCACGTCTTCTACCGCTAAACCCGGCAACAAAGACGCAGCCAAGCCTACAGCGCCTCCTCAGCTCCCCCAGGCGATCGCTCAACCAGAAACACTGCCCTCGCAGACATCCGCAAGGTCGGCTGGTGACAAAACTCTAGATCTTCTCCCCGCAGACCTGTCCCTCAGTGACTCCGCTAATCTGGGTAACGCGATCGACCTGCCGCCGCCCCTCAAAATTTCTGCAATGCCCTCCGTTGATCGCTCGATCAGTGTTGACCAGTTGCCGCTAGATGCGATCGTGTCGGCCTCCATGCAGTCTGACAGCAAGCCTGCGCCCGCCAAACCACCCACTCCAGCAAAACAGCCTGTCGCTGCAAAACAGCCCGTCGCCGCAAAGTCTCAAGCTGGGCTGACGGATATTCAGAATCATCCCGCACGATCGGCGATTCTGTCTCTCGTCAAGCAAGGCGTGGTGAAGGGCTTTCCAGATGGCACTTTTCGCCCCGATCGTCAGGTGACTGATAGTGAATTCAAAGGCATGATGCAAAAAGGACTGCAAAAAAGTCGAGAAAGCGTCGAAGCGTTGGATACACCGTCTAATGTCGTGTCCCGCGCTGATGCTGCCCAATTTGTCTACCAAAAAATAATAGCTCGCTCTAGTGCGGCCGCTTCTAACGCCAAACTGCCGCCCGCCCCGACCCTGGTTGCCTCATCTAATGTTACCCAAGCGGTTCAATCCAGACCGCCCCAGACATCCCCTCAAATGAGCACTGTCAGCATTGCCTCGTCTAGCGTTGCTCAGGCGGCTCAACCCAAACTCCCTCAGCTATCTCCTGGAATTGACCCCAATCAGCCGTCCAATATGACTTCGCCACCTTCTCTGATGGCCGCCGCCTCAAGCGATGAGTCTTATACCCTGGGGGCAGGCGACAAAATTAAGGTCGATGTGTTCAATGTCCCTGAGTACAGCAAGGATTACCAGGTTTTAGTCAACGGAACGCTCAACCTGTTTCGGATTGGCAGCGTTTCTGTAGAAGGAATGACCCTCAAACAGGCAGAAGCGGCGATCGCGGCACGATACAGCAAGTTAGTCAGAAAAGCGCTGATTGATGTGACGCTATCGGCACCTCGCCCCTTAAACATTGCGGTTGCAGGGGAAATTGGCCGTCCTGGCTCTTATACGATGCCGTCTGACAATGGGAAGTTTCCCACGATTACGCGCCTGATTCAGCAAGCGGGCGGTATGACTCAAGCGGCAAATCCCCGTCGAGTGGTGGTGACCCGTCCGCAGCGATCGGGCAGCAATCAAACCTTTGACGTTAACCTCTGGGAGCTATTTCAAACTGGAAATCTGAGCCAAGACGTTACCCTGCGGGATGGTGACACGGTGTTTATTCCCGCAGCGACGGCGATCAACCTGGCCGAGTCTTCTCAGTTGGCGGCGGCTAACTTTGCGACCGATAAAACTCAGCCTCTAAACATTGCTGTGGTCGGGGAAGTCGCTCGTCCTGGGCCTTATGTGTTGACCAAAACAGGAGGAATGCCAACCATTACTCAGGCCGTTCAGCAGGCGGGCGGCATTACTCAAATGTCTAATATCCGTCAGGTTGAAGTGCGTCGAGCGACGCGATCGGGCAACCCTCAAGTCATCAAAATTGACCTTTGGCAGCTTTTGCGCTCCGGAGATTTGAGTCAAGACCTAATTTTACAGCAAGGAGATACGATTTCGATTCCGACTGCGACGGCTTTCAACCCAGCGGATGCGGCCCTTCTAGGCTCACCTAGCTTTGCTCCAGTCTCGATCAAAGTCAATGTTGTAGGCGAAGTCGTCAGACCTGGAGCCGTAGACGTACCGCCGAATACGCCATTAAATCAAGCGCTCTTAGCCGCAGGCGGATTTAATCGAGATGCGCGCAAGGCGACTGTAGAACTGATTCGTCTCAACCCTGACGGCACGGTTTCTCGTCAAGCAGTCCCCATCAATCTGGCACAAGGGATCGATGCGAAGGGCAATCCGATTCTTCGTAACAACGACATTATTGTGGTCGATCGCTCTGGGCGGGCAAAGGTCACCGACACTCTAGACTCAGTTCTGGGGATTGTTCAGCGGATTCTGCCGTTTGGCGGTTTGCTGCGGTTTTAGACAAGAAGGCTCGTTTTCGCTCTCTGGTTCCAGCCATTCATTCATTTTCGAGAAGTCGCGGCTCGCTGATCAACACGGTGAGAATCGTGACAGCATCCGATACAGGTCTACGCAGGTACTCTCATGGATACTCAGTCAAACTCATCCCACAATCCCGCCGAGGGTAACGGCAAGCTGCTCTCGATTCCTGATTATCTGATTCAGCCCAGCCTTAGAGATGAGGAAGAAGACATCGGCTCTCAACACCTGTTTGGGTTGCTGCGGCGCAGAGCGCTGGTCATTGCGGGGGTAGCCGTTGTCGCCATCAGTATTGTTTCAGTTATGGTGGGCAAGCAGACTCCTCAGTTTAAGGGCGAATTTCAACTTCTTGTCGAACCGATTACGGCTCAAAGTCTGGATCAGGTGACTCAAGAGGGAAACCAAACGACCCAAAACAATGGTCTGGACTATCCCACGCAGATCCAGGTGCTCTTGAGTCCCAAGACGTTGGAGCCGATCGTTAAGCAGATTCAGGCGCAGTACCCTGAGATTGATTACGATACTCTGATGGGGGGACTCTCGATCGAACAGCCCAAAGATACCAAAATCATCTCAGTCTCTTATGTAGACTTACAGGGCGATCGCGGCGGAGACATTCTCACCAAGCTCTCTCAAGGCTATTTGCGCTACAGCCAACAAGAGCGACAGTCAAACCTGCGCGAAGGGATTAAGTTTGTGGACGGTCGGATTTCCCAAACGCAACGGCGAGTAGACAACCTTCAGCGAGATCTGCAAAACTTTCGCGAAAAAAATAATTTTGTTGACCCAGAGACGCAGGTTGGACAAGTTTCGGGTCAACTCAACGGTCTGCAACAACAGCGCCTCGAAACTGAAAAGTTATTGGCTGAGACACAAAGATCTTTTGAAAATTTGCAGGGCGGATCGGGCGCGGTCGCAGCGTTGGCAGCCGATCCAGCTTATCAAAGTGTAGTCGGTCAGTTACGGGAGATCGATAGCAAGATTGCGATCGAGACTGCTCGCTTTCAAGATGACACGCCTGAGATTGATGCCTTGCGGACTCAACGGCGAAATCTACTTCCTGTCCTGCGGCAAGAAGCCCGTCGAGTGTTGACCAATAAGATTGCGGATATCAATACTCAATTGTCGGTTCTCCAAGCTCGGCAACAGTCCAATACCAATGCTCAACGGGCTTTGGATCAGCAAGGAAAGCGCCTCCCGATGGTGGCCCGTCTCTACACCGATTTGCAGCGCGATCTGACGGTGGCAACAGACAGTCTAAAGCGCCTTTTGGAGGTTCGAGAATCGCTTCAGATTCAAGCTTCTCAGCGAGATGTACCC
This sequence comes from Phormidesmis sp. 146-12, assembly GCF_052939495.1. Lineage (NCBI taxonomy): Bacteria > Bacillati > Cyanobacteriota > Cyanophyceae > Leptolyngbyales > Leptolyngbyaceae > Phormidesmis > Phormidesmis sp. 146-12. Next base: position 65,390 of record NZ_JBJPHS010000013.1, read on the forward strand.
TGGCAACTGATTGTGCCTCCCAAACTGCCCCTGTCTCGTGAAGATACGCGAGCGCGAACGCTGTTTATTGGCGTGCTGGCAAGCTTACTGTTAGGCGTGGCGATCGCTTTGATTGTGGAACGGATGGATACAACCATCAACACGATCGATGACTTGAAGAAACAAGCTAAACTGCCGCTCTTGGGCAATATTCCTTACAATGCCGAGCTTCGCACTGCCAAGATTGCGACCATCATTCCCCAGCTACTCCAGTTAAACAGTCTGGGCAAAATCTTTAATGGTCAGTCGCAGTCACGCTCTTATACGCATCAGGTTTTTCCAGAAGCCTTTCGCTCTCTTCACACCAATATTCGGCTAATTCGATCAGAGGCTCCGATTCTCTCTCTGGTGATTGGTTCAGCGATGCCAGGAAATGGAAAGTCTACGATCGCGACCCATCTGGCTCAGGCCGCCGCCGCAATGGGACAACGGGTTTTGTTAGTCGATGCTGACCTACGCAATCCTCAACTTAACAATCTGCTTGACTTACCCGAAGCGATCGGACTGAGTGATCTCATTGCTACAGACCTGCACCCCGAACAAGTGATTCGTCCGGTTTACCAGGTGAGTCCCGCTTTAGTGGGCGGAGGGGAGACACTACCAGAGCCAACCGCCGAACAAAACCTTTACGTGGTTACCTCTGGGCAAATTCCAGTAGACCCCACTAAGCTGCTTGCGTCGCAAAAGATGCAGCAATTAGTAAATTATTTTGAAACCGTGTTTGACTTAGTAATCTATGACACGCCGCCACTATTATCTTTAGCAGACAGCAGCCTTTTGGCAACTCATACCGATGGGATGATTTTGGTGGTTGATTTGGGTCAAACCGATCGACCTGAGATCGCTCAAACCCTAGACACTCTGAAAACGGCTCGTATTCCAATTTTAGGAATGGTTGCCAATCATTCTAAGTAAATCACTCTAAGTAATTGTGGATTTAATAAAATCGACGATCGCGTAGGGTCTGTTGGGCCATGCGAAATGCACCAATTCCGATCGTTGGCGGTGCATTTCGCTATGGTTCAAGACACCCTACAAAGTTCAATATTGCTGAATTCTCATTCCTTGATGAGTCACTGTCTGTCAGATTCCCCTAGTTCCTAAAAAGGCGGGAACCCGATGCAATTGGCGATTCGCTACACAACGTCACTTTGCGATCGACTGACCAGTGCTAGTACATTTCTAGTAGGATGGGCATTTCTAGTAGGATGGGCATTTCTAGTAGGATGAGTATTGCCTACAAACCCCCTTTTGTCTTCTAACAAGTCTGAAGAACGTGCTTTTGTGCCCCGATTTGATCAGAAGGGAGAGCGTTAAAACCGCAGCTACTGAAATAAATCCGCCGCCACGAATTATAAATTTCAGATAAAGGTCACTAACTCAAGGATTGCAAACAGTGTTCACTCTACAAATTCTCAGGCTGTTTGAAACTATTTGCACTCTAAAAGCCGTTTCAGTATTCTATTTTTCTGTAAAGGAATAGTGTATTATCGCCTATTTCAAGCTTTTCAGACCCCATTCTTCTGTGAAGCCTTCATGAAGACTGCGGATTCTACGGATTTTGCTAGTTAGTGGTATTGAGCATCACAGTGTGCGAACTGTCACATGATAGAGCGTTTCAAATATGAGGTCTTCATATCACTTAACCCTAACTCACTCGATCCAAAACTGAATAAAGTATATCAACTCTTGTGGAGTGGGCTTCGACGGTCTCTTTGATCTCAGTCTCTCCCACCGTAACCTTTGTTTCGTCGCATTTCGCGGCTCAGGAGGTCGAATTGCAGAAAAGGTGTGATCGTAATCGAAAACGTTCTAAGCGACGGGCGATCTATTGTCCGGTGCATGGCTGTCATCTACACAGCGTTAGTCAAAAATATTCTCTGTTTGCCGATCGAGCCGAACAGCTTCAACAGCGCGGAGTGGGACGAAAAGCCGCCTTAATGTCAATGGCCGCCCACACGACCGTTTCTCTTAATGGAGAATGGCTGGAGGCTTTCTGGTGTGACGAGTGTCAACGAAACGAATGGTATCACGTCCAAAAACAGAATCACACCTATCAAGTCGCGCCTGCACCTGCTGAACTATGGCAGCAAGCGATCGGCGTAACTGATCCTCAAGGAAATCCATCCGTTGGGCAGTTTACCCGTCAGCAGTCTCGAACACTGCGATTTGATGGGGTAAAAGACTTTCGGTTTATGAGTTAACCAGCTATGCGGATGAAATCACGACAACTTTCTAGCCAGCGCGAATTGGTCATTCAATCAGGAAAGACTGAAAAGCACTATTGGCAAGACCTATGGCGGTATCGAGAACTGTTTTATTTTCTGGCATGGCGCGATATTTTGGTGCGCTACAAGCAGACTGCGATCGGCATGGCGTGGGCGTTGATTCGTCCTTTTATCACCATGATCGTGTTCAGTGTTATTTTTGGCAATCTGGCAAAACTGCCTTCCGAAGGCACAACGCCTTATCCCATTCTGGTGTTTTCTGGAATGTTGCCCTGGCAATTTTTTGCGGCTGCGCTCACCCAAACTAGCAACAGCCTGGTCGGAAATGCAGGCTTGATTTCTAAGATCTATTTTCCGCGTTTGATTGTTCCAACCAGCGCGATCGTGGTCAGCTTTGTAGACTTCCTCGTGTCGGGAATGGTGCTGCTCGGACTGATGGCCTGGTATAAGTTTGTTCCAAGTTGGCAGATTATCACGCTGCCCTTTTTTACGCTGATTGCCGCCGCGACTGCGCTGGGCATCGGACTGTGGTTTGCCTCCCTCAACGTCAAATATCGAGACATTGGGCAATTGCTCCCTTTTATTGTGCAGTTGGGCACCTATATTTCGCCCGTTGGCTACAGTAGCAGCGTTATTCCCGAAAAATGGCGCTTGCTGTATTCGCTCAACCCGATGGTGGGCGTGATTGATGGCTTTCGGTGGGCAATTTTGGGTAACCAAACCCCGCTTTATTTACCAGGGCTAGGGTTGTCGCTGGGATTGGTGATTTTGCTGCTCGTGACTGGAATATGGCATTTCCGAAAAGTCGAGCGCGTTTTTGCTGACATCATTTAATGTGAACTTGTGCCGATTCATCGAATAGGAGTAGAAAGCGTGTCTAACACGGTAATTCAAGTTGAGAATTTGGCAAAACGATATATCATTTCTCACCAGAGCAAGAAGTCAGGTTCTTATGGCACGCTGAGAGACTCGATAGTGGATGGCACCCGGTCGATCGCGCGTCAGATCTTTAAATCCTCTGAAGCTCGGCGCTTAAACGCTAAACGAGAAGAATTTTGGGCCCTGCAAGATGTCTCCTTTGAAATCAAGCAAGGAGAATGTGTCGGCTTTATTGGGCGCAACGGCGCGGGCAAATCTACGCTGTTAAAACTACTCAGCCGGATTACAGAACCGACTCGCGGCTCAATTCGGATTGCGGGACGAGTAGCCAGCCTTTTAGAAGTGGGGACAGGCTTTCACGGCGAACTCAGCGGACGCGAAAATATCTACTTGAATGGGGCGATTCTCGGCATGAGCAAAGCCGAAATTACCCGCAAGTTTGATGAGATTGTCGCGTTTGCTGAAGTAGAAAAGTTTATTGACACTCCCGTAAAGCGCTACTCTTCGGGAATGTATGTTCGGCTGGCGTTTGCAGTGGCAGCCCATCTAGAGCCAGAGATTTTGATCATTGATGAAGTATTAGCCGTTGGAGATACCCAGTTTCAGAAAAAGTGTCTGGGAAAAATGGAAGATGTGGGCAGAGATGGGCGCACCGTCCTCTTTGTGAGCCACAACATGAACACCGTCGAATCTCTATGTACGCGGGGCATTGTGTTGAGCCAGGGCACCGTCCAAGTAGATGGAGATGTCCCAACAGCAATCAATGCTCACCTGGAAACCTCTCGCCAACTGACACGGGAAATTGCGCTAGCAGACCGCCGCGATCGTCATGGGTCAGGTAGAGTCCAGATGACCAGTTTTCGGGTGTTGAATAGCGCTGGTAAGCCTGTCACCCGTTTAGAATCTGGTCAAGACTACGATTTAGAAGTGGGCTATCACAATCACACGGGTGACGTTTTACAGGATGTGATTGCTAGTTTTGATTTCCTCGATGACAAAGGCAATACGGTTCTCTTATTTAGAACAAACTTCACCAACAGCAACCTGGTATTAGAACCCGATAGAGGATACATTCGCTGCCGGATTCGCAATCTGCCACTGGCAAACTATCTCTATCAATTCTCAGTTTATCTGGCCTACCGCGACTCAGAAGTGCTGGACTACATTCCAGATGCCGCTTTTGTCGAGGTCGAAGGGGGTGACTTCTTTGGGACGGGGCACCATGCAAACTCCAAGCGCTGCAAGATCTTGTCTAAGTCAGATTGGCAAAGTCTGTCGGTTTATGCGGCTCAACAGTCGATCGTTCAGCACAGTTAGACGTGTCGTTCGCTCATCAACGAATGTAGCGAGGCTCAACTTTGAAGATCTAAACAAGAATTTGAGGACAATTACGGGGGTCTTAATCATATCAACAAAGTATTTCCCACATTCTTGAGTAACTATAGAGGTAGCAAATACTGCCTTCAAGAGGCTTCAGGTGCATCAGTACTTCAAGGGTGCTTTCTAAGCTCACTCTTAATCCTCTAAAAGTTACTGATGAATACAACACAGTTAAGCACCACTCCCCTCACCACTAATCAAACGACAACATCCCAGTCCTCAAGCCTTTTGACCACCCAAAGTAGCCTCACCGCTAGTAGCGCACCGGGCACTGGACTGAGAGCCGAATACTTTGATAATCGAGACTTTACTAACCTGAAAGTAACCCGCACTGATGTAACGGTTAACTTTAACTGGGGGTTTGGGTCTCCCGATCGCACGATTGCAGCCGATACGTTTTCGGTGCGCTGGATGGGACAGATCAAGTCCCGCTTTAGTGAAACCTATACGTTTTCTACGACTTCAGATGATGGCGTACGGCTGTGGGTCAACAATCAACTCGTCATCGATCGCTGGGGAAGTTCTAACGCCACCATTGAAAATCGAGGAACCATCACACTACAAGCAGGACAACTTTATGACATCCGTTTAGACTATGTGGAGAGCGGGGGCAATGCGCGATCGACGCTGAGTTGGGCCAGTGCGTCTCAGGTGCGAGAAGTGGTGCCGCAGTCTCAACTCTATACGCCCACTCCCGAAAGTCTGGGTAACGGACTAAAAGGCGACTACTTTGACAATATCGATTTTACTAACCTTAAAGTCAGCCGCACTGACCCAACCGTTAACTTTAATTGGGGGACGAGTTCTCCGAATGTGGCGATCGCGCCTGATAGCTTCTCGGTGCGTTGGAGCGGACAAATTCAAGCACTTTTTAATGAAACTTATACCTTTCAAACGACGGCAGACGATGGGGTGAGGCTGTGGGTCAACAATCAGTTGATTATTAATAACTGGGTCGATCGCACCACTCCAGTCACGACTAGTGGCACCATTGCGCTCCGGGCTAATCAACGATATGACATTCGTCTAGAGTACTACGAACAGCGCAATACAGCTTCTGTACGGCTCAACTGGTCTAGTCCAACACAAGGGTCGGAGGTGATTTCCCAATCGCGCTTGTTTAGCACTGTGTCTAACGGCACCGCTGCAAACGATACCCTGAACGGTAATGAGAGTGACAACATCCTTCGAGGTCTGGCAGGCAATGATACTTTGCGTGGTAACGGGGGCAACGATACGCTGATTGGTGGTACGGGGAATGACATTCTCGACGGGGGAGCAGGCACTGATACAGCCAGCTATGCAGACTCAATCAACAGTGTTGTCGTTAACCTGGAGAGCGGACTTGCCAACCGAACTGCTCGCCTCATGCCGCTAGGAGATTCGATTACCTACGGAGTGAGTGCGATGTATGCGACACCAGAGCCGCTGACGGGAGGATATCGTTCTGTGTTGTGGAATAACTTCCAGCGCGACGGATTGGCGATCGACTTTGTTGGCTCTCGATCGGATGGCTACGACGGTTCTGGGACTCTGGGCGATCGTGATCATGAAGGGCATCCTGGGGACACGATTGATGTGATTACCTCCAGAATCGGAACTTTCCTCAACACAGGTCAACCGGATGTCGTAATGCTGATGCTAGGAACGAACAATGCTTGGAGTTCAGATACCCCTACTCAGATAGCAACAAAGTTAGGTGTGCTAATCGATCGCATTACCAGCAGTTCGCCTGATGTCACGGTGTTAGTTAGTTCGATTCCGCCTGTGCGTCCAGAAACCTCTTTTGGAGGTGCAGTCACGGCTCAGAAAGCGATCAACTATAACAACCTGATTCCAAATGTGATTGCGACTCGACAGGCAGCGGGTCAGCGGGTCAGATTTGTCGATATGCGGGCTTTGCTCACGGTGAATGATATTACAGCCCCGCCTCTGGATGCTGGTCTTCACCCCAACGCGAGCGGCTACAGCAAGATTGGTAATGCCTGGTATAGCAAACTGTTGAGCGAAGTCGGCACTTCTCAAGGCACGTTTAGCGTTGATCAAGACAGTTTGATCAGCATTGAAAATGTGGTTGGCTCGGCATTGAACGACACCTTAATTGGGAATGCAGGCGTAAATCAGTTGAATGGGGGACTGGGGAACGATCGCTTGGTTGGAGGCGGTGGTTTTGATCCGTTAACGGGCGGCGGTGGCAATGATACCTTTGTCTATCGCAACCTGACCGAAGGCGGAGATCTGATTACTGATTTCACGGCAACTGATACGTTCGAGATTTCAGCCGTCGGATTTGGTAGCGGGCTGGTTGCAGGGGTGAGTCTCAGCTTGAGTGCGGCGGCAACGGGTGTGCTCGTCAATGGGAATGTTGCTCTCGGTAACGGCCCTACCTTCCTCTACAGTAATGGGGTGTTGCGGTTTGATGCTGATGGACGTGGTGCAGGCAGTGAAGTGACGATCGCGACTTTGCAGAATGCTCCAACAACATTAAATATCAGTCAAATTCGGATTGTCTAGACGGTCAATCTACTAACTCCCTAAAGGGCTGTTTTTTGTCTGAACCTGGTTTCAAGGCGAAAGCAGCCCTAAAAATTATGTGGATTCGAGTGGTGCCTTTCGCGAAGCTCAACCCATCCTACAAACAATTCTTTTAATTCACGATCCTCAAATCGTCACTCACTAAGGTTGTCTACACTATGTCAAACCATCCCATTAGAGTGTTTATTGGTTCTGGAGAAGCTAGCTTACTTGAACGAAAAGTTTTAATCTACTCCCTGCGGAAACACGTTCAGCAACCTCTTGACATCTATGTACTCAACGGGACGCATAACGCAGTCGAGTTGAATGATCAGGAACCGTTTTTGGCTCCGATGTCTTTGCGCGTCAAATATCGTAATGCGACTGAATTTAGCTTGTACCGCTATCTCATTCCCCAACTGTGTAACTTCCAGGGTAAGGCGATTTATCTCGACTCAGACATGATTTGTCTCCGAGATATTCAGGAGTTGTTTGATACGCCCTTAAACGGCTGTGACTTCCTGGCAAAAAAAGAAAGCTACTCCCATTTGGAAGCCGGACTGTGGGGACTGAGTGTGATGTTGATCGATTGCGATCGCTGCCGCTTTGATTTGGAAACGATCGTGGACGAGTTGGATCAAAACCTCTACGCTTACAGCGATTTTTCTTGTATGAGTCCAAAGTTTCTGGCTCATCATCCTTACCGGGTTGGTGAATTAGATGCTCAGTGGAATGTGTTTGATTACTGGGATGACCACACAAAACTCATCCATTACACCAACTTATTGACTCAACCCTGGAAACATCCCAACCACCCCTACGGAGACCTGTGGTTTCAGTATCTCAATGAAGCAATGGCAGCAGGCATCGCCACCGAGCGAGACATCGAACTGAGCCTGGTGCGCTCCTACGTTCGTCAAACGATTCGCGAAGGAAACGCGCCTAAGCAAAGCCTAAAATCCACCATCAAGCCTGTGCTACGCCAGCTTAAGCAGACCCTGCAATCGTCCAACAAGCGCTGATTTATCATGCAATCCACGATTCCAACTTCACCCGCTCAGTTCTCCCAAGTACAAACCCTTTTACAACTAGAAGCAGACGCAATTTCTCATACAGCAAAACAACTCAATTCAGAGATTGTTGACCAGGCAATGAATTTGCTTCTCAACTGTCGAGGTAAGGTTGTCCTATCGGGGGTCGGAAAATCTGGGATTGTTGCCCAAAAGATTGCCGCCACCTTTAATAGCATTGGCACAATGGCGGTTTATCTCCATCCCTGTGATGCTTTGCATGGAGACCTGGGGATTGTGACGGCTCAGGATGTCGGGATTGTGCTGAGTAATAGTGGAGAAACGGAAGAACTGATTGCAATGCTTCCCCACTTAAAACATCGACAAGTGCCTGTCATTGCGATTCTAGGAAACCTTGGTTCGACCTTAGCTCAACACTCTGATGTCGTGCTAGATGCAAGTGTCGATCGCGAAGCCTGCCCTCTCAATCTTGCGCCCACAACCAGTACCACAGTGGCGCTGGCGATCGGGGATGCTTTGGCGATGAGTCTGATGTCGATCAAAGGCATCACGCCCGAAGACTTTGCCTTTAACCACCCCGCCGGACGCTTAGGTAAACGCTTGACCCTGACGGTTAAAGATTTGATGCATCATAACAGCCCCACACTGCTGCCTCAAGCTTCCTGGTTAGAGGTTTTGAAGGCGGTGAGTCAAGGCGGGTTAGGCGCGGTCAATATTGTCAGTTCTCAAAACAACTTACTAGGGCTGATTACCGATGGTGATTTGCGGCGCTGGGTACTCAAGACTCCGGCCACTCAACTCGAAGCCTTGACAGCCGATACGCTCATGACAACCCAACCGATCGCCGTCACCCCCGATGTACTCGCCTATGATGCGCTCAAGCTAATGGAAGAACGCCCCTCTCAAATCTCAGTGTTGCCCGTTGTGGATGCTGACCAGCGATGTTTGGGACTATTGCGGCTACATGATTTGTTCCACAGCGGTTTGTAATTGCCGATTGCTACAGACGCTAAAAGTTACAGCATGAATGCCCCGGTAAATTCTATTCAGTGGGCTTCAACGATTTGCGCCAGAAGTCTAGTTTATGTTTGCGGAGTTGCTACCTCAATGAAGATACTTGCTGTTATTCCAGCCCGATATGCCTCCCAGCGGTTTCCTGGTAAGCCTTTAGTGTTACTTGACGATCGCCCAATGGTGCAGTGGATTTATGAAGCAGCCAGCCGTTGTCAGGCGTTTAGCAAAGTAGTCGTTGCAACCGACGATCAGAGGATTGCGGACTGTGTGCGGCAGTTTGGTGGAGCCGTAGAAATGACGAGCAGCCATCACCAGACAGGCACCGATCGAGTAGCGGAAGTGGCGCAGCGCTATGATGAAATGTCCGTTGTGGTCAATGTGCAGGGCGATCAACCCTTTGTTACGCCAGAAATGCTGGCTCAGTTGGTTAGTCCCTATTTGCAGGGCAAAACCCCCGACATGACGACGCTGGCTTGTCCGCTCGATCACGAAGCTGGATACACAGATCCTAATACCGTAAAAGTTGTTTGCGATCGCCACGGACGCGCCTTATATTTCTCTCGTGCTGCCATTCCGCATTACCGTTACGCAGGCACAGCCCCTGTGTTTCATCATCTCGGACTGTATGCGTTTCGTCGAGATTTCTTAGCCACCTATGCCCAACTCACCCCAACGCCGCTAGAACACTGTGAAGCCCTGGAGCAACTGCGCGTCTTAGAACATGGCTACGCGATTCAGGTCAGTCAAACTGAACGCATGATTTTGGAAATCAACACGCCCGAAGATTTAGTACAAGCCAAACGATTGATTGCTCAACCTGCTTGAAACACTGTTCTGAAAGATTGTGCTGCGATCGTCCCCTCTAACCTGTGTGACCAAGCATTTCAACTCATGAAAGTCTCCGTTCTGATTAATAACTACAACTATCAGCCCTATGTGGTTGATGCAATTGAGAGTGTACTCAATCAGTCTGTGCCTGCTGATGAAATCATTGTGGTGGATGATAAATCAACGGATCAATCGGCTCAACTGCTACAAGAAAAGTTTGGCAATCATGAGCGAGTCAAGCTGATTCTCAAAGATCAAAACGAGGGACAGCTTGCTAGTTTTCAGTCGGGTTTCGCTGCGGCTCAAGGCGACATTATCTGCTTTTTGGATGCGGATGATCTGTATCAAGAAAACTACATTGCGGAGATCATCAAGGCTTACAAAGAGCGTCCGACCTGTGATTTTCTATTTTGTAGTGCCGAGTTGTTTGGCAACGAACAGCGGATTGTTAAATGCTACGAAACCGATCGTGACCTGGGCTATTCGCAAATCACAACACTGTGTAAACGAACGTGGATTGGGCATCGGACTTCTACGCTCTCAGTCCGCAGGCAAGTGTTAGAGCAATTGTTTCCCATCCCTTACTTAGAAGATTGGCGGCTGCGGGCAGATGATTGTTTGGTGTTTGGCGCGTCGATCGTGGGTGCTCACAAATTTTACTTAGTCGAGCCGTTGGTTAAGTACCGGGTGCATGGCCACAACGGCCACTATGGGCAGGTACAGAAACGAACTCCAGAGTACTTACAGAAGTATGAAGCGGCGCTCGATCGCTTATTCACCTTTCTTGCAAAACAAATCAATCATCCCAACAATCTTTGTGAACAGGCGGCGGTTGAATTTAGAACCATTCCTCATCCATCCGCTCAAGAACTCCAAACAGTTAAAGCGGTGATTCGAGGCTGCAAAACGTCTCGCCTCAAACGGCTTACCATGCGGCTTTCTGTACACTCTCACTTTCTAATGCATAGGCTTTCTTAAAGCGCTGGTGGTGCAGCTTATGGAGAGATATGGCAATCCTAGAAAAATTATGAGATGCAACTCCTGGTTGACTGACAAAACTCCTGAAGCCCCCGTTTTTTGTAGGTTGGTGTTGAGCAACGCGAAACCCAACAGTCGCCTCTCTCACGTTGGGTTTCGCGTTGCTCAACCCAACCTACTGGAAAAGATCTGTCAGTCAATCAGGATGCAACGCTCATTGAGATTAACTAGAAGCCTATCCCATTCTGACAACTGAAGTAGGACTGCTGTGGAATGAGAATTCTTTATGATGGACAAAGCTACGCATTACAACGATCGGGAGGCATTAATCGATACTTCGACAACATTATTCGACGATTACCCCAAGATTGCCATCCGACGCTCACCGCACCTCACCACGCTTCCACTGAGCATTATCCAACTCATCCAAAATTAAAAATTTACCGCTGTCCTGACTTCAATTCGTCTAAACTCGTCTCCAAGCTTGATTCATACTACTTTCGCTTCTTAAATTCTATTCGGCGTTTCGATTGCTTTCATCCGACGTACCATACAACGCTTCTTCAGCGTGATTTTAGCAGCTACTCCTGCCCGATCGTTCTCACAGTGCATGACTTCGTTCATGAGATTTTTGCGGCGACGATCGACCCAACTGGCGAGAAAGCGGCGGTCAAACGCAAAGCAATTCTTTCAGCCCAAGCCCTTATTTGCGTCTCTGAAAACACTAAAAAGGACTTACTGAATTTCTATCCTGTTGCTGAAGAAAAGGTCTTTGTTACTCACCACGCCTCTGACATCAACCACACCCTAGCATACGGATCTGAAGCGGTTCCTGAGCGACCCTACTATCTCTATGTGGGAAGTCGCAAAATTGATTATAAGAACTTTGATGGATTGCTTCGCGCCTTCTCCAAAGCTTTCTACGATCAGCCCGATGTTGCGCTTTGCGTGGTGGGTAATCCATTGAATGACGAGGAGTGGAAGCTCATTCATGACTTGAATTTGGCAGAAAAAGTAGAAGTCTATCAACAAGTGAATGATACTCACTTAGCAAAGCTCTACCGCTGTAGTATCGCCTTTATCTATCCTTCTCTCTACGAAGGATTTGGTATCCCGCTACTAGAAGCGATGGCTTGTGAAACTGCGGTCATTGCTTCTAATACGTCTTGTTTTCCGGAGGTCGTTGGGGACGCGGGTATTTTATTCAATCCGAGGTCAATTGCTGACCTGGCAGAAATCTTGAAGTCTTTTCTGACTGACGTTGAAGCGAGAAAACGCTTGATTGAACGAGGAACCCAAAGAGTCAAAGCTTTTAGTTGGAACACAGCAGCGTCCAGAACTCTAGAAATTTATCGTAGCACCATTTAGCTCTTAGCCATGACAGATTTAGTCGTACAAACTCAATCCTCCACTGGGCGGCGCTGCCCTAAGTTAAGCGACCTTCCCGCTCCACCACTGGGAAAAACGGGCTGGCCTTGGACTGAAGAAAGCACTCAACTCCCTGATCACCTTCCTGATGGTCGTTCCTATCCGCTGATTACGATCGTTACCCCTTCCTACCAACAAGGAGAGTTTATCGAAGCGACGATTCGCTCAATTTTGCTGCAAGGTTATCCAAACCTGGAATACATCATCATGGATGGCGGCAGTCAGGATGAGACGGTTGAAGTCATTCGCAAGTATGAGGCATTTATCCAACAGTGGGTCAGCGAACCCGATCGAGGGCAATCCCATGCGATCAATAAGGGCTGGGCAGTCGCACAAGGGGATATCCTGCACTACTTAAACTCAGATGACTTGTTGTTGCCTGGGGCACTGGCTACGGTTGCTCACACGTTTACAGCCAATGAGACGGTTCAAGCGGTATCGGGCATTTGCTCAGTTCAAGACTTGCCGCTACTCCAGGAATTGCGAATTAAAGAGCCACGAGATTTTAATCTAGAACATTTCCTCATGGGAGTCGAAGGCCCCGGACAACCTGCTGTGTTTCTCACTAAAGAAATTGCTGCTAAAGTCGGGGAATTTGATGAAAGCTTACACTACACAATGGACAGAGAATACTGGACTCGTATCAGCCTGCTCTGCCCAGACATTCACGCCATCAAGTTGGATGAACGACTAGCAATCTTTCGATGGCGATCGGAGTGTAAATCAGCGCAAGGCTCTATCGCATTTGCAGAAAGAGTTCAATTGCTGGAGAAGATCTTTTCAAGAGCAGATCTCCCTGAACATGTGAAGCAAATGAAGCGACGGGCTTATACAGTGACGCTCTGGCCGATCGCTCAAAGCTTTAAACAAGAAAAGTTGATCAAAGAAGCCCTGGTCTACTCGTTGAAAAGTTTGTATTGGAATCCGAAGCTTTTGAAAGCCATGCCCCAGTTCTTTCGTGAACTACTGTCCAGTCAGTCTGCATGATTTCTGAAGGATTGGTGATCAATGCAGCCGTTAACTGCTAACACAACAGATTTTCATCTAATTGGGTCACTGTAATTTAGGTAGACTTGGTTGAATTAACCATAGCCTTAAGCTGTCCTGATCCGCTTTCCAAACGGAAGTTTCTATCAAGTCTACCCAGCATTCAGTCGTTATCCTTTGCAGTATCAATTGCAGTGTTAATCATCCTAAACTGCAACGAATCGTGAAAGCGCTTATTTTTCAGTATCCTGTAAACTTGTAAGTCTGATGCCCAAACCGAAACAACTGTTCATTCGTTCGTTCCCTCTGCCGCTGGCTGCATTTGAGCTAGACAAACCGGAACTACAGAACTTAATTGCCTGCCCCAACCCACCTATAGAAGCGCTGCAAGCAGGTCGAGCGATCGCGGTGCCTACCGGAGAGTTTGATGTTGGAATTATTCTAGAACAACTTCCCCCTGATTTTCAACCTGAAATTGTTGAACTATCCATTAGAGATCCCAGCTTCTTACCAGTGGGATTAGAAAAATTTAGCTGCCCCAAGGTGATGAAACTTGGAGATACGTTTCATTGGGGAGATGGCTCGTTGAGCAACATGGTTCACTACTGCCAGGTTTTACAATGCGATTACCATTGGGTGTATCAAGGAGTTCAGCATTTACATTTTTTTGTGGAAGCAGGTCTCAAAAATGTGTTTTGGCTGCCTGGAACTGCCTATATCGATCACTATGTCCCGGCTAAAAGTGAGCAGAAAATATACGACATCATTTTTCGAGGATCTGAGTCTGGGTTACACATCCATCGTAGTCGCTTACTCAGATTTTTGGAGCAGTCTAAGGTGTCGATCGACGTTCAAAGCAAGCCCTATCTTGAATGCCTGGAAGACTATACAAAATCTCATATCGTCTTTAACTGTAGTTTGAATGGTGATCTAAATCGCCGGGTATTTGAAGTTTTAATGGCAGGCGGCTTCCTCCTCACTGACCGTCTTAGCCCTCAATCTGGTTTATTTCAACTCTTTGAAGAGGGCAAGCATTTGGAGTGTTACGGCAGCGAGGCTGAGTTGCTAGAGAAGGTAAACTTCTACTTACAGCATCCAGAGAAAGCTGCTCAAATTGCCGCTGCGGGACAACAAAAACTACTGAGTTGTTACAGCCAAACAACTACACAAAAGATGCTCTATCACTATGTCCTCACTGGTCAACTAGAAAGCCCCTTTAACCTTGAGCATGACTGCCGCATCCAAAAAGACAATATATTCAGAAATCATCAAGCTTTGAACGTCTGTCTTAAAGTTTACGAGTTAATTCAAGAATTACAACGTTTAAACGCTCGAATTAAATTATTGTACTGGAGAGGTATCCACAAAGAACTCGTTTCAGATTTAGCCGATCTTCCTCGTGTTGATTTTACTTATGCTAACTCTGCGCCAGCAATGGCAGATACCGCTACCTGGTGCATTCGAGCCGGAGTCCATGAACAAGTTGATCTGAAACCTTTACCCTTGGATACAGAGGCGGATCAGACATTTGAAATCGTGATTGTTGACCTACCCACCCTACTCGAAACTCAACATCTCTGGGAACTAAAATCTTTAGTCGCAAAGTCTGGATTCTTAATCATTGTGGGGACTGACCTCAAACTAACACGGCTGCTTAAGTCACAGATACGCGCACTAGGCTTTCAACCGATTACCCTGAGTGTCGAAACGACTAAAGGTTCACACGATAAATTAGGCTTTGGAGCCTGCTTGATCTACCAAAAATCCGCAGCCTCACCTGATGATCTATCCACCTCAACAAGCCTGACTTTCAACACGATCAGTCGCCAAACTCAAGTCCGTGAGCAGTTAAAATCTTTTCCGCTGGTGCATCAAGTTCATCGTTTTGTGCGTCAAGCTCTATCCCATTGATCTTAACTCCCTGATGACTTCTCCCACGGCTCAAAATCACTCAACTTCAAACAAAAGCAGCGCGGGATCGTGGCTTGATCCCCTGGCTGCGCTCAAGGTTCTCCTCTTTGTAGTCGTCCTTTTGGGCGTGTACTTTCGGTTTTCTTATCTGGGCGATCGCGTCTACTGGCACGATGAGGCCCACACGCTATTGAGAGCTTCGGGGCATACGATTGCTGAACTAACTCACACCCTATTTAAGGGTCAGGTGATCTCGTCCAGCCAACTCTATCCCTTTCAGCAAGTTCAACCCGACAAAAGCTGGATTGATACCATCATCAGCACTGCCACCGAAGACCATCCCCTGACTCCGCTCTACTATGTTCTAGTGCATTTTTGGATGTCCTGGTTTGGCAATTCACTGGTTGCGGTTCGCAGTCTCTCAGTGTTGCTCAACCTTTTGGCGTTTCCCTGTTTGTATTGGCTCAGTTTAGAACTGTTTGGCAGTCGTCTTGCAGGGTGGATAGCAGTCGGTCTATTTGCTATCTCGCCGTTGCAGGTTTACTATGCCCCCGAAGTTCGCGCTTACAGTCTTTGGATTGTTCTAGTTTTACTGCTACATCTGGCATTGCTGCGAGCCATGAAACAGCAAACGCCGCAAAGTTGGGGACTCTATGCTGGCGCGATCGCGCTCGTGCTGTACACAAACCTCTTTTCCTGCCTGATCATGCTGGGTCATGGCCTCTACGTGATCTGTATTGAGCGGTTTCGAGTCAATCGGCGGACGATCGCTTATGGAGTGGCTTCAGCGATCGGCTTGCTGGCGTTTGCTCCGTGGCTATTTGCGCTGTTTACTCATTTAGATCAGATGCGAGTCGCGACTGCCTGGATGAATCGATCCTTGCCGCTCCCAGAATTAGCCAAAGCCTGGGCTAACAATCTTCAGCAGCCATTTCTTGCCGAGGGAGCGATTCCAGGAAGATTACGAGGACTGGCTTTACCGAGCGTAATCGGACTCGTGGGCTACGCAATGTTTGTCTTGTACCGTCAGACAGCCCCGCGTACTTGGTGGTTTATCACGGTGATGATTATCCCGCCGCCCTTGTTTCTGATTTTGCAGGATTTGCTGGCAGGCGGCATTCGATCGACCAATAGCCGCTATTTTTTGCCCTGTTATCTAGGAATTCAGCTTGCGATCGCTTATCTCATTTCATCTCACTTTTCGACAGAGCGGGCGAGCCTGTGGAAACAGCGACGATGGAAGCTGATTGTGGCGCTACTGTTTACCGTTGGCTCTCTTTCCTGCTCGATTCAAGTCAAAAAGGGGAACTACAGCAGCTACCGTCCCGTCGCAGACATTATCAACCAGTTTCAGCAACCCCTGATTGTTAGCCATGAGATTTCTTATGGGGGGGGTGGCACGATCGGCGATATTTTAGCCCTCAACCACTTGCTAAAGCCAGAAGTCAAGTTTCAGTTGGTGATTGATCCGGTCATTCCCAACATTCCTAAATCCTTTAAAACGCTCCTCTTGTACAAACCTTCGCCCAAGTTCAGACAAGAGCTTGGAAAGACCTACAAACTACAAAATCTTCATGCTGACGGGCTTTGGCGATTAAACTCTAGGTAGCTGTTCTATTTCAGTTGTAAGAATTCGGGAGTTAGCGGTTAGTGGCTACTGATAAGTCGTTAATTCATGGCTAAGAACGAATATTTCAAGATCCTTAAGACTGATTTAGGACTGCTGTCGTTGACCTTACGATACTCAGGATTGACAGCCTTGATGCTCTATTTGCTGTGTCTTCCTAGTGCCCTTAACCGATATGTTCTCAGAGTCAGATATCGATCTTTCAGTTGTTATCCCCTGTTACAACGAAGGAGCCAATGTTGATTACTTGTTTGAGCGGTTGTTTGCTTCTCTCGATAAGCTGAATGTAAAGTACGAGATTGTTTGTGTCAATGATGGCAGTAAAGATGACACCCTAGAGCGGTTGATAGCGTATCATCGCGACCACCCAACCGTCAAAGTGGTGAATCTCTCTCGCAATTTTGGCAAAGAGTTAGCGCTGAGTGCCGGGCTGGACTATACCAATGGAGCGACGATCGTCCCGATCGATGCCGACTTGCAAGATCCACCCGAACTAATCGAGGAAATGCTGGATAAATGGCGCGAGGGCTACGATGTCGTCTACGCCATCCGGCGATCGCGGCAGGGTGAAAGTTGGCTAAAACGGCTGACCGCAAACCTGTTTTACCGGGTGATCAGTGGCATCAGCAATGTTTATATTCCCCGCAATACGGGAGATTTTCGCTTGCTCGATCGCCGTGTGGTCGATGTGATCAAACAAATGCCAGAACGCACCCGCTTTATGAAGGGGCTGTTTGCCTGGGTCGGCTTTAAACAAAGCCATATTTATTACGATCGCCCCCAACGTCACCAGGGAAAGACCACCTGGAATTATTGGCGGCTCTGGAATTTTGCCCTGGATGGCATTACGTCCTTTAGCCTGGTGCCACTCAAAGTATGGAGCTATCTCGGCTTTATGATGTCTGTTTTGGCGCTCTTCTATGCGGCTTACCTGATAGTTCGCACGTTGATTTTGGGCATTGATGTTCCTGGTTATACCTCCCTGATGGTAGTAGTGCTGTTTTTAGGGGGAATGCAGTTCATTATGCTGGGCATCTTTGGCGAATATTTGGGCCGCATCTTTGAAGAAGTTAAAGGCAGACCGCTTTATCTAGTTCGGGATCTCTATGGCTTTGAAACCCAGTCGCCGATCGAGTCTTCGATTGTTCACCATCGGCGTTAGCAGTTGATCTCAGTGCCCCGTCTTCAGGATCAGGTTGAACGCGAAACTGAAGCGATCGAGAGTCATGCTCACCGTTGTCTGCCTGCTCGCCACAATACTGACCCTATCTGGGTTGGGCAGCATTTCACCTTCTCCGTTACAAAGCTGGCTTGAGCGGGCTGGCATTTGGGCACCCGTCGTCTATGTAGGAGTGTGCACGATCGCAACAGCCTTGCTCTTATACCAAAATGATCTTTGAGTGCTACAGATCTGGGAGAGCAACCTAAATCCCCTACAAGTGGGGGACTTCAAGCCAAAGCAGTCTCGGATTCTCAAAGTCCCCCAGACTGGGGGATTTAGGGGGCGAAGGATCTGTAGCATTCACAAATTGATTTGGGATTACCCTCTACTGTTTTGCCGCTAATAGGCGCGCTAGGTTTGACGGGATTGTTGGTCATAGCGCAGTGTGGTATCGGCAGCGGCGCTGAAGCGCGATCGAGCCTTATTTTATTGTCAGTTCGATGAATGTCTCGCGTCGCTTGCAGACTCGGAAACGCTCCCTAAATCCTCCACTCGTGAGGAACTTTGAACCAAAAATCTTGTCTTCAAGCTGGGTTAGTGACAGAGTTGCGGATTAGCGATCGAGCAACAGGTTTCTTTAACAACAAAAATTCATTCCCTGGATACAACCTGACTCATTAAGTAAAGCAATCACTCAAAGTATGCAGTGGAAAATTTTGGCAGGGGTTCGGTTTTTTCTGGCGTGGATTGTCCTTTGCAATCATTTGCGGTGGTTTTTGCCAGCAGATAATATTCTTCTAAATTTTAGCGAACTGGATGCCTTTACAGCCGTTCTGGGCTTCTTGCTCCTGTCGGGTTATTCCATTGCCCATTCCCTGATGAAAGGCTCCAAGGGGTTTTACAAACGGCGAATTTTTAGAGTCTATCCGCTCTATATATTGTCTATCTTCGTCTCACTCGTGCCCTTTGCTCTGCTGGGTTCGCCGATTCAATCTCCGACGGCTGAAGTGTTTATCAGACCGCTCTGGCGAGAAGTGGTTGCTAATTTCTTCTTTCTCCAGGGTTATCTTTCAGCGCCCCTTAGCTCCAACGCCATTCTCTGGACTCTGAGCATTGAGGTGCTTTGCTACTTAGTTGCTCCATTTTTGCTAAAACTCAAGTCTAAATATCTGCTTGGCTTAATCGGAATCTCAGCAATCTCATACGCAGCTTATCCTCGCTTAGGGTTACCCTATTACTCTCATTTAATGTATGGGGTAGGGTTTTTGATACTGCTCTGGGTATGGCTTTTGGGATTTATTTACGCCCGTGAGGTTAAGCATAGAGAACTGTTAGGTCACTTGATTTTGGTGTTAGGTACTGTGTTAATTGGAGTTAATGATCTCCATCCGCTGGCTCCTTTGACCTATGGGCTAACGGTTTTAGCACTAATCTATGCTGAATCAATTAAACTACCTCTGGCGTTTGCGAATGCGGTAGAGTATCTGGGCGAGCTATCTTATCCCCTGTTCCTGTTTCATTTACCCACGCTGATCATTGCTACATCTTTTCTAAAAATCTACAACTCCGTGGCGCTGGTTGGTTTGACGTTCGCGGTTTCCATGTTGTTTTACCATGTAGTGGATGTCCCGTTGCGACGAAAGCCCGCTAAACCCGTTCCAAGTTCTTCCCATTAATCCAAGAGGCAGCCTGAAGCATGAAGAGTACTCAAGTGACAGATACAGTCGTGATCGGTGAAGGCCATCCTCTGACTTTGATCAGCGGGCCCTGCGTGATTGAGTCTGAAGACTTTACGCTAAAAATGGCAGATGCCATCCGAACTGTGTGCGATCGCCTCCAGATTCCGTTTATTTTTAAGTCCTCGTTTGACAAAGCGAACCGGACTTCTGTCGATTCCTTCCGAGGACAGCCGCTAGAAGAGGGGTTGGCGGTGTTACAGAAGGTCAAAGACAAAATTGGCGTTCCCGTTCTCACTGATATTCACGAAAGCTATCAGGCGGCGATCGTCGCAGAAGTCGCAGATGTGCTACAAATTCCGGCCTTTCTCTGTCGTCAAACTGATTTGCTTTTGGCAGCGGCAGCAACAGGGCGCACGGTCAACGTTAAAAAAGGGCAGTTTCTAGCACCGTGGGACATGAAGAATGTAGTGCGGAAGCTAGAAGCAGGAGGAGCAGACAAAATTTTGCTGACCGAGCGAGGCACGAGCTTTGGCTATAACGCCCTTGTGGTTGACTTTCGAGGCTTGCCCCAACTGCGATCGTTTGGCTATCCCGTTGTATTTGATGCGACCCACAGTGTACAGATGCCCGGAGGTCAAGGCAATAAGTCGGGCGGGCAGCGTCAGTTTGTGCCTTATCTGTCGAGAGCAGCGGTGGCAGTGGGAGTTGATGCCTTATTTATGGAAGTCCACGAAAACCCGGATGCGGCTCCTAGTGACGGCCCCAACATGGTGCCCCTGGCGCAGCTAGAACCTTTGTTAAAACAGTTGTTGAGCATTCGAGAAAGCTTGACCACAGACGCGATCGACTTGGAATAATCAGAGGATTTATGGCTTATCTCACTGAATCTGAACTACAGGCGCGGCTGGCTCATATCAAACTGCTGGCACTGGATGTTGATGGAGTCCTCACGGATGGCGGCTTGTACTACACCGAAACTGGAGAAGAATTAAAAAAATTTAATGTCAAAGACGGTCTGGGCATTCAGCGTGTCATGCAAGCAGGTATTCAGGTCGCGATCGTTTCGGCCAGTGCTTCTCAGGCGACGCTGTATCGAGCCAAACGATTGGGCGTTGAGCAGGTGTTTGTCGGCGTAAAAGACAAGTTGGCAACCTTGAACGCTCTGTGTCAAAAACTCGATCTATCACTCCAGCAAGTGGCTTACATGGGGGATGATCTGGTCGATTTGGGCGTGATGAAGGCGGTGGGTTGTCCGCTGACGGTGGCAGATGCGATGTCCGAAAATCGAGCAGTGGCCATTTATGTGACGCAAAAGTCCGGAGGACAGGGAGCCGTGCGCGAAGTTTGTGATGCCCTCTTAGTCGCGACGATCGATCGCACTGAACACGAATCGACATGAGTGCCATTCATTCTTCTCAACCATTCAACCGCATTATCACCTGTCAAGGCAGCATTCAACTCGTAACCGCTCTGAGCGTCATGCGGCACCGAGAACGCACACAACCGGAGGCTAAAAACTACGCCAACTATCTTGTGATTTATGATTTGTTTGCTCCGGCAGGACAAAACGAGCAGTTTGTCGCCTTTGTCAAACAGATGGCAATGTCAGTTTGCGAGTGGGCAGTGATCGTGTATCTCACCCCAGACACCTTGCAATCGATTTCTCAACGACTGGAGTATACGTCACCGCAAACCATCTTTGATCAAGTTCATCAATTGGTCGGCATAAAGACGGCTGATGAAATTCATCTTTGTCGCAACTGGCAATTTGGCAATCAACTGTTACTCAATGCTTATCAGACGGCTGAGAAAGTTTGCTATGGAGACAGTGTAGGGCTTTATTTTTCGGCAACTTCGCCGATCGTGCGAACGGCTGCTCTTCCTAAACAACCGTCTGCTCCACTATCTGCGGCGACTCAATTTCGACGATTTTGGCGACGACAAGCCGGACAAGCCCTTCAGCAAATCCGTCAACAACTCAACCTGAGAACTGTTCTGCAAACCATTCCTTTTGACATCGGTTACTTTGTCTTACCAGACATTTTGGGAGAAGTTCCGCCGATGCCAACGGTTACGATCGAGCGCACCTTTCTACTAGAGGTTTTTGCTCAACTAGCTAACCTTGCAGATGCTGAATATGTGCGTCAATTTCAAGTAAAGACTGCGGGAGCTACGATCGCGTTTTTACTCACCTCCAATCTATCCGAAGCGCAGCGTCTGTCTCAAGCTCAGGAGATCGCGGGCTATCGTCAGTTTTTACAATCCCAGGGCAATCAGTCTCGCATATTGGTGATCAAACCTCACCCTAGAGACGATATTAACAAGCTATATGCCCTGCGATCGACGCTCACGGATCTCTTTGACGAGATTGTAATTTTGGCAGAACCGGAGCTATTTTTCTTGCCGTTTGAAGTGTTCTTTTTGGCGGCTTGCTCACAGATCAATCTCCTGACTGATGTTCAGGTGTTTGCGGTGAGTTCTGCTTGCCTATCACTGAAGTTGCTCTTTGATGTTCCAAGCTTTGTGGGCTTTGGGCCCGATTTAACGCGAAGTCTGTTTAGACCAGAAGCGGCCCAGGCTCGAATCGAACATGAACAAGCTTTGAGAACAGCGCTTCAGAAGCTGACCTTTGACAGCCCACGAGTGACCGCTATCCCCTAAATACCCGTTATGACCTGTAGTCCTATTACCCATTCTCAAGATGTCACCCTGGTTAAGACCTTCCATGCCAAAGAGCTAATTCCAGGCTGGCAACAGAGTTTTCAAATTGATATTACAGACGAGCTGCAAGGGCACCAAGAAATTCACCTTTACGAATGCAATCAGACCAAGCTCAAGTTTTTTACTCCAATGGAGGTGGTTGGCTCTGGTAAGCTATATGCTCAGTTGCAGCAATTTGATTGGTACTACATGCCCGACAAATGGGAGCATCAGATTGCATTAAGCCAACTCACCAAAGGGCAAAAGATTTTAGAGATTGGTACGGGGTCTGGTCACTTTGTCAAACGTGCGATCGCCGCTGGTTTGCAGGCTCAAGGGATCGATCTCAATGCGGTCGCTGTAGAAGCTGCACAACGCCAAAACTTGCCTGTAGAACGACTGGATCTCGAAGAGGCAGTCCGTCTTTATGCAAACACTTTTGATGCGGTGTGTAGTTTTCAAGTCTTGGAGCATGTGCCCAATCCCGATGAGTTTATCCGCTGGTCATTAGAATTGCTCAAACCAGGCGGGATGTTGATCTACTGTGTGCCCAATTCAGAAAGTTATATTAAACATCAAGAGATGCACCTGCTGAATATGCCCCCGCATCATATGCTGTGGTGGTCTCATGCAGCCTTCAAATCTCTAGAGAAAGTATTCCCGGTTCAATTGGAGAAAGTAGCCTATGAGCCGCTAACAGACTATCATGTGCCGCACTATCTCAGTATCTATGAAGGACTGCTCAAACGGCACCTTCCCTTTAGCAGGGTAGTCATGAATCGTCACACGCTGCCCTGGTGCGAACGATTGCTCAATCTGGGCTTGCGAAAATTGATCACCGGACACAGCCTGTACGTTCAGTTTCGCAAAGCTTAACCGACTCGTGAAACAACTTCCTCAATCCTAAAATTTTGAGAGACTCCTACTCTTTGCTTTATACGCTATGAAACTAGATCAGGTGTTGTTTTCTAAAGCTAACCGAACGCTGCACATGTCGCCTCTGCAAGTGATGGTGGCGATCGCCGTTGTGATGGCTGGAGTCTCTCTATATATTTCTCAAGAACGCATGTTCTATGGTTGGGACAGTACGGCTTATGTAGACCTGATCGACCAAAAGCTGACCGCCCTCAAAGAGTCTCCGCTACTAGCAGTGGCTAAAACCTGGTTGTCTAGCAGTCAGGACTATAGTGATTATCCAACCCTGCTGTTATTACCGTTTAGAGGTTTATTTGGAGAATCTCGCCTGACCTATATTTTAAGTACCGCATTCGTTTACCTATTACCCCTAGCCTTAACCTTATCGACAATCGCCAACCAACTGCTGCCCAAACATCGGCGGCTTGCCTCCTGGTCGAGCTTGTTGGTAACCTTTACAACGCCTGTATTTTGGATTCCTACTCTGCGGGGCTATGTGGATGCGGGAGGCACACTGCTGATTGCCCTGTCCGTCCTGACTTATCTACGTGATCCCAAGTTGCAGCAGCGTTGGCAAGTGTTGGTAATCGGCAGCTTGTTAGGATTTGTTCCCTTGTTTCGCCGCCACTTTCTCTATGCCAGTCTAGTATTTTTTGCGGCGATGATAGTACAAGCTTTACTGGATGGATTACAGGACTGGCGATCGACATCCCCCCAGACAACCCAGGCTTTGATCAAGCGCTTACGACAGATTGGCTTCACTGCGATCGTCAGTCTGATGACAATCCTGCTATTAGGATTGCCCTTTGTGATGCGACTTCTCCAAACTAACTTCACTAGCCTCTATGCTTCTTACGAGTTCCCGCTTCAGGAGAGTTTGCAAGCATATGGAAATCTTTACGGCTGGATTGCTGTTTTGGGGGCTGCTCTGGGCTATGCAGTCGGTTGGAAGATGCAGATTCTGTCGCGTCCAGCTATGACATTTGTAGCAACCTTTTATAGTTTGACCTTTTTGCTGTGGGTGACTAAGGTCAAGCAAATCGGGGTGCATTATACAAGTCACTTTACGCCCCTGATTGTTTTGGGATGGGTTGCTTTAGTGGTTAGTATGGTCTTGACGCTGCGACGGCGATCGCGACTTTTGATGCTGACAGGCAGCGCACTCTATCTCAGCTTGAATGTATACTTTGGCTTCATGCCTGCCCCAACCGAAACACTTGCTTCTATCTCCCCGATTCTGGGATGGGGGACTAACCTCAGTCGGCTCTTTGCTGCAAACAGCCCACCCTTGAGACAGCCTGACTATGATGAACTGGTGCGCCTGGTCAAAGAATTAAAGCTTCTCGCCCCTAATCAAGAAGCCATCTATGTTGGTGGCGCAGCCGCAGAGTTTAATCGGAGTGTGCTGAAAAATGGGGATTCGATCGTTCATCAACAATCCAGTCTCAACTTTTTGCCCACAGAAGACATTGATTCAAGAGATCGATATCCCCTCGAACGGCTTCTACAAGCTGATTATGTCGTAGTCACTGACCCCTTCAAACATCATCTCTTGGCAGCCGAGCAGGATATTGTAAAAGTGGTGACGGACATCTTTCAGGAACGGTGGAAATTCTCTCAGGATTTTGTTAAGTTACCTCCCGAATTTCGACTCACTGATGGCGCAAAAGTATCTCTCTATCGTCGGATAAAACCAACCACTTTACCAACTGCGATCGCCACTCTGAAACAGCTACAACAAACGATTAATCCCCCTCCGGGCGGGCAAGCAAATTGGGTGATGTTGGATCAGCGACCTGGGCACATTGCGTGGGGCAAAGCAGGGAATTATCAAATTCGCTCCGATCGCAAGCATCCAACAGAATCCGGAACGTTTCTCTACATCAACTCGCTGGAGCAATCTCAGGCGAAGGTAACCGGAAAAATTGCTAACCCAGGCTCCCAATGTCCCGGAACAGAACTTCGGTTAGATGTGATTAATGCTCAAGGTCAGACGCTCAACACCGTGAAGACCACACATCTACCAGGCACGGCTGACAATTTTCAACTCACTGCGTCCACACCTCCCTCAACTTATTTACAACTAAGACTGTCCCACTTAGCTCCGTTACCAGTAGTCAAGCAACAGTGTCAATTGCGTTTGAGCCATCTCACCCTGGCAGCTACCAGCCAATAGTCAGTACACCTCCTGCATGAATAGAATTTTGATGTCACCTGCTCTTAGGTCTTGCTCCGTTTGGGTCGGCTTGTGCCCCCTAAATCCCCCATTCTGGGGGACTTTGAAACCGCAAGTCTTGGCTCAAAGTCCCTCACTTGTGGGGAATTTAGGGGGCGTTTCCGGATTCGCCAGGAAGTCTAGTGTTCGGCAGGTGTAAACCGGACATCACAGTGATTTTGGCAGGTTTCAGCATCACTGCACAACCGTCCTGTCATCAAGGACTTTGAACCGGAAACCTTGTCTCTTTGTTGAAGACTGACATTAATACAGCGTAATTAAAATCATTTATGAAGTAACCATGACGTTAACTATTGGCTTCATCCTCCTCACCCACAACAAGCCCCACCAAATTGTCAGGCTAGTTAACACGCTCAATCGCATGTTTGACCAGCCTACGATCGTCTGTCATCATGATTTCTCAAAAAGTGGACTTCCGACCGATCAACTCACGGGGAATGTTTCGCTTGTAAATCCTCATTTGCAGACGGCTTGGGGCAAATTCTCAGTATTAGAAGCTGCACTACAGGCACTCTCATCAATGTATGAAGCTTCGACTCCACCTGATTGGTTTGTGTTGCTGAGTGGGGCAGATTATCCAATAAAGCCAGCAAAGCAAATATTGTCTGATCTGGCTTCAAGTTCATATGATGTTTATATTCGTCATACAGAAATTAAGTACAACGATTATGACACTCCCTGGCAGAAGTTATGCTACGAGCGTTACTGTTCTATACAATTTCGCACGCTATCTCTAAATAAAGAACTCCACTTAACTAAGCGAAAAATAGCCTTAAAGCATCCATTCATCACTGATCCTTTTCTCCCATTTTCAAAAAAATTTCGCTGCTTTGCTGGAGAACATTGGTTTTGTGCTAATCGAAAAGCAGCAGAGTATCTGATTGAATTTCATCGATCGAAACCTGCTTTAGCGTCTCACTACCGTAGGTTAGATTCTTACACGATCGCTCCAGAGGAATCCTATTACCATTCGATATTTTGTAATGCGCCTCATCTCAACGTTTCTCAAAATCACTGGCGCTATATCGATTGGTCAACAAAAGCTTGCCACCCAAAGACGCTGCTGTTTGAAGATCTGCCCAAAATTCAGGCATCATCGGCGCACTTCGCCAGAAAATTTGATGTTGATACAGATGCCAAAATTCTAAATGAACTTGATGCCATTGTCGGGTAATGGACTGATTCGCTTGAAGCAATGAAGCTAGTCGTTAAGGGTTGAATGGGGTATTAATTTTATGAACGTCCTGCAAATCAATCAATCAGACATTTCAGGAGGGGCAGCGATCGCTAGTTATCGGCTACATCAAGGCTTGCTGCGTCAGGGAATTGAGTCGCGGCTGCTAGTAGGTCACGCCGTGTTAGAAGATGCCGCGATCGCCACCGTCCCTCGTCACCCCAAAGTCGAACGGCAGCTTCAGCGCATCACTGAGAAACTAGGACTCCACTATCTGAATTTGACCGCAACAGGCAACATCGCGCAGCATCCATTTTATGCGGCAGCGGATGTGTTGAACTTTCACAACTTGCACAATAATTACTTCAACTATTTAGCAATTCCTAAGCTCGTCGCTCATAAGCCTGCGGTTTTGGCGCTGCATGATATGTGGAGTTTTACCGGGCACTGTACTTACAGCTATGACTGCGATCGCTGGCAGCGAGGTTGTGGGCACTGTCCCTATCCCGAAACTTATCCGGCGATCGCCCGTGACAACACTCATCTAGAATGGCGCTTGAAACAATGGAGCTACCACAACGCTAATTTAACCGTGGTTGCGCCAAGTCGCTGGCTGGCTGATTTAGCGCGGCGAAGCTTGTTGGGTAAGTTTCCCATTCACCACATTCCTTATGGGATTGATACAGAGATTTATCAGCCCCTCGATCCAGCAGAGTGCCGCAATCAATTAAATTTGCCTCTAGGGAAAGCAGTCCTGTTGTTTGTGGCAGAAAGTTTGCAAGATTCGCGCAAAGGGGGCGACCTGCTGGTAGCAGCATTGGCAGCATTACCCGCTTCGCTCAAGACAGAAGTTGTCTTACTGACATTGGGTAACTCTGATGGGTTGCAAACAGACAGCTTGGGAATTTCGTCACTCAACCTAGGCTATGTCCGCGACGATCACCAGAAAGCGATCGCTTATTCGGCTGCTGATTTATTTATCTTCCCAACTCGTGCAGATAATTTGCCGCTGGTATTACAGGAAAGTTTGGCCTGCGGCACTCCGATGGTTTCCTTTAAGATTGGAGGGGTTCCAGAGATAGTCAGACCAGGAATCACGGGCTATTTGGCACAGGCTGAAGAGGCTGAAGATCTCAAAAATGGAATTGTGCAGTTGTTAGAAAACTCAGAACTTCGCGATCGCATGAAACAAAACTGTCGCACGATCGCTCTCCAGGAATATTCTCTAACCCATCAATCTAAACGCTACGCCGATCTCTATCAACAGGTGTTACAGAACTTTGTAACCCGCTAGAGATCTTTGATTTGCGGTCTGCTAAATATTCCCTGTAACTCCAGACTCATCGATATCTTGAAGTCTACATCTTGAACACTAGCTCTTGAAGTCTACTCATTAATGACTTAAATTTTGCCTCAGCTTATGATTAGCGTAATTACTCCAGTTTACAACGGTGAAAAGTTTATTGAGTCTTGCCTTGAGGCGGTGATTCAACAGGATTGTGCTGCGATCGAACACATTATTGTGGACGGTGGCTCTACCGATCAGACTATAGAGATTGTTCAACAATACGCTCAACGTCACACTCATATTCGCTGGATCTCTGAACCCGATCGCGGACAATCAGATGCCATGAATAAAGGTATTAACCTTGCTAAGGGCGAGATCATTGCCGTTCTCAATGTGGATGACTACTATGAACCCCAGGTCTTAAATCAAGTGCTGGAACAGTTCAAGACGCTTCCCAATCCCAGCTTTCTAGCCGGAAATTGCAACATTTGGGACGATGCGGGGCACTTAGTTGACGTAAATCGACCTACGAAACTGCGCTTGTTTGATTTAGTCACCGGGGTGAATGTTCATCCTTATCCCTGCAATCCGTCTGCTTACTTTTATCATGCATCTCTACATCAACAAGTCGGGCCATACAAACTCGACGAACATTATGCAATGGATTTAGAGTTCATTTTGCGGGCGGTGCGGGTTGCGACTGTCAAATATGTAGAGGTGACCTGGGGCAATTTTCGTCGAATTGAAGGAACAAAAACCCACAGCGATATGCAGAAGGGTGTCATGCATCGTCGGGTAGTGCAATTGCTAAAAGAACATCGTCAGTTTCTGAGTCCGATCGAACAAACCCAACTTTGGCTGCGAGATCAATGGCTCAGAATTCAGTTTTTCTCAACTCAACCTCAACGACTCATTCACCTTTGCCAAACAAAACTGTCAAAAGGATACTCTGAGCTATGAATCTGACCATTAGTGTCCTGATTCGGACAAAAAATGAGGCACCTTACATTGGGGAGGCATTACGGCTCGTTACCCAACAGTCTTACCCGCCCACAGAGGTGATTGTTGTAGATTCCGGTTCTACAGACGGGACGGTTGAAATTATCAAACAACATCCTCATGTCAAGCTAATCGAAATGCCTGCCGCTGAGTTTACTTTTGGTCGATCGCTCAATTTAGGGCTGGCGGCAACTGAGGCAGATGTGGTGGCGATGCTGAGTGCCCATGCGTTTCCTTGCGATCGCGACTGGCTCAAATATCTAGTTGCTCATTTTGAAGTGCCCCAGGTAGCTGGAGTCTATGGGAGGCAAGTTGCTCAACCGGATGCCTGGCCGCCTGTGGTGCGAGAGTATCTAGATTTCTATGGGGCAACCCAAAAGCTACAAAGCAATCCAGACGATCGCCGCGACCATGTGTTTTCTAATGCTAATGCAGCAGTTCGTCGAAGTAGCTGGGCTAGAGCTACCTTTGATGAAACGCTTTCGGGCTGTGAGGATCAAGCCTGGGCATGGGAGATGTTAAAGCTGGGATACCACATCATCTACGAGCCACAATCTGCCGTTTACCACTCACACAATGAGCCGCTGCCGCAGGTTTATCGTCGTAGCTATCGAGAAGCACTCGCTCTCAAACTGCTCTATGCCACCGAGTTGCAGCCTCGAACGGCGCTGGGTTTGTGGGGGCGATCGGTGTTAGCCGACATCCGATTTATCGTGGCCAATCGTCAAAATTATTGGTGGCTATTTCAGGTGCCCTTTTATCGGCTTTCCTCAACCTACGGCGCACTAAAGCCAACTCTCCAGCAAACCTGGTGGGCGACATTCCTGCCTTAAAGTAGCGCGATGAACGTCTTCGCTTACCAGTTCAGGAAGAGGAGATTTAGTCTGAAAGTCTCCCAGAGTTGGCAGTTTGGGGGCAGAAGCGCTAAACAGCACAGCGAAAAACTTTCATCGAATTTACAGTAACCAACCAGGCGAAGCATCATCCAACTCATATTGAAGTCGATCGTCACAAGTTCTACAGACTTTTACCTGAATTAGAATGCGTTTATTATTTATTTCTTCCTCGCTTCAGCGCGGGGGTGTTGAAGAATATTCATTGACGATCGCGACTGCCGCAGTCCAGCAAGGATGGGACGTTCATGTGGCATTTCCGCAGGTGCCTGAGATGTCTACTTTGGTACAAGACTTTCAAGCAAGAGGCATCCAGTATCATCCGCTAAACATTCTGGAGCGGAAAGTTTACCCAATACGGTTGCTGGATTACATCGCTAACTTTTTGATGACCCTGTTGTTGTTGATCAAGCTAAGACCCGACCTAGTTCAGATCAATCTAGCTGGCTACAACGCTTGTTTCAACAGCATTTTGGCTTGTGGCTGGCTAAAAACTCCCACAATGGTTGTATTTCACCTATTTCCAGAAGTGGCATCTTTCCCCAACCTCAAGCTAAAGCTATACGCCTGGGCCAGATCGCGAAATCAGCAGTGGATCGGTGTGTCAAACTATAATCGCAAACAAATTTGCACCTCTTTTCAGGCAGACCCAGAAACAGTGCGGGCTATCTACAACGGCTCCAAAGTGGTTTCTCAAATCACTGGAACAAATGAAGCGGGGTTGGCATTACAACAACAGATTCGGGCTGAGTTAAAGTTGCCTGAGACTAGCCAATTGGCATTAACAGTAGGACGCTTGGCTGACCAGAAGGGCTATGTAGACTTGATTCCAGCCATTCCCCATCTAATTCAAGAATTTCCCCATCTGCATTTTATTTGGATTGGTGATGGCGAAAAGCGAGAAGCCCTGGTTGAGCAAGTACAAGCGTATGGAGTGGTCGATCGCGTTCATTTCTTAGGCTATCGGGCTGATGTGCCCCGGTTTTTGCAAGCCGCAGATCTATTTGTGTTTCCCAGTCGCTTTGAGGGGCAACCCTTTGCGATCCTAGAGGCGATGGCTTATGGAATTCCGATCGTCGCTTCTAATGCCTGTGGGATTCCCGAACTGATTGTCGATCGGATACACGGGCGCTTGTTTCGTAAAGGGGATAGCTGTGATTTATTAGAAACCTTGCGCTGGGCACTGCGGCATCCTGAATCCATGCAAACAATGGCAGAACAGGCACAAATTCAGGCTCAAAACTTTTCAGAAGAGAAGATGGTGCGAGAAACGCTGCTGTTACTCCAAGATTTGAGCGGAGATCCAACGCCTCTTTCTCAGACAGGTGCCAATAGACCTCCTGCGTGAATAGAATTTTCGATGTCACCTCCTGCTTAGGTCTTGCTCCGTTTGGGTCGGCTTGTGCCCCCTAAATCCCCCATTCTGGGGGACTTTGAAACCGCAAGTCTTGGCTCAAAGTCCCTCACTTGTGGGGGATTTAGGGGGCGTTTCCGGATTCGCGCAGCAGGTCTAATCAAATTCTGAAAGCCTAGTCGCCTAACTCAGAATGCTGATGTAAAGTCTTCCAGAATTAGGAGTTTGCAGCAGAAGATCTTAACAACGCAGCGATGAAACTTGATCTCTTCGAGTTACCCGTAAGGGGTCGAACTGACTTTGAAATTTGCTTCGATCCTCCAGTCACAAAAGCAGGAGATAAGCCATGATTAAGAACATCAAGCCCAAAGTTAAAGATCTCATTCAATGGCCCCTGGCCCTGTTGCGAAAGTATAGTTTGACCTCCATGCCCAGCGCAACAGAACGCTTGCGTCATACTCAAAAACTTGGCTTTTCTCCCAAAGTTATTTTTGATGGGGGCGCATTTAAGGGGACGTGGAGCGCGACGATCGCTGACATTTTTCCTCAAGCACAAATTGTATTAATGGAGCCAAATCCGTCTCTACAAGCCGAGATCAGCAGCACACTCGCTCACATTAAGCCTGCGGTAGCTCTCCAAAACTTGGCTCTGGGCGCTGCACCCGGAGAGAGTTCTTTTAACATTTGGGGAGATGCCGACAAGGCCGCCAGCGCCTCTTTGCTCAATCACACTCAAGGACAGGCCAATCAAACCGTTCAAGTCAAAGTAGATACCTTAGATAACATTGCTACCAGGCTCAATCTATTTCCAAATCTAGTAAAGCTCGATCTGCAAGGCGGAGAATTACCAGCCTTAAAGGGCGGAAGTCAAGTGCTGAATGCAGCCGAACTATTTGTGATTGAGTTTGGTTGTCTAGAAGCGTATGTCGATCGCACAACGCCAAAAGACTTGATGGAAATCATGTATGACCATAACTACTGTCTATATGACATTGTTGAGTGCCACTATCGGCCCTATGATGGTGCGCTCACGGGTGGAGATTTTATCTTTGTGAAAAACGATAGCGAGTTGCGGCGCTACAAGGGCTGGAAGTAGACAAGCTGATGCAATTGGACTTCACCATTCAGGCTTCAAGCAAGGGATACGCACACAGGATAAAATGATGAACACCCAAACCCTATTGCGACTAGCTAAATCTTCTACTGCAACCGTTTTAGACAATTTGTGGAAATGGCATCCGCCGATCTGTGAAAACGTGAAGGAATGGGCGAGAAGTCAGTCTGACCGTACAGCGCAAATTCTGCATCAAGACATTGTTAAAGCCAGTAGAATCCATCGATCGCCGCCGAAAACAGTTGACGCAACCATTCATCCCCTCTTTTTATCTCAACTCAGCAATCAGGCAGCCGAAAAGTACTTGGTGCAGATTCACCAGGCTAAACTACTGGGCAAACACGGCGTTGTAGTTTTGCCAGACGGCAGCTATACCGCAGAGCCACTCATGGGAAGCCAATCGCTTCAGCATCAGTCTGACTACTACAGCTACTTAAGACAGCAAACCTACTCTCATCAAAGAAAGGCTGGCAAATATTATTCTCTGCTGCAACTGAACGCTGCCTACGGGAACTACTATCACTGGATGCATGATGTGCTGCAAAAGCTGTATTGCATTCTCGATCGACTGCCACAGGAGACTCAGTTTGTAGTACCCAATGGGTTGAAAGCATGGCAATACGAAGCGCTGGCGACGATCGGACTTAATCAAGATCGGCTCGTGATTCACCCAGGGCGAGAAATCTGGGAACTAGAAACCCTTTACTTTTCGCCTCCAAATACCGTTTGGGGTTGGGATCTGCCTGGCGCGAATGAGTGGGTACGATCGGCATTCTACAAACGGTTTAATCTGCAAGCTGAAGCGCTAGATCGTAAAAAGCTGATTTTGATTAGCCGCGCCAAGGCAAAAGGTCGCAAAATTACTAACGAATCAGCCGTCGAAGCGCTACTCAGACAGTATGGGTTTCAGACGTATTTTCTAGAAACAATGAGTCTTCAGGAACAAGTTCAGCTTTTCTCTGAGGCCAAGGCGATCGTCGCCCCACATGGAGCCGGATTAACCAATTTAATGTTTGCCCAGCCATCGACCCAGGTGTTGGAATTTTTTGAACCTAGTAAGATTTCTAGTCTTTGCTTCTGGTCGATGAGCAACTGTTTGCAGCAGGATTATTGGTGTCTGTTTGGGGAGACGATCAAAAATTCAGAGTATCCTCAACACCCCAACATTTTTGTTCCGATCCAAACGTTAGAGAAAACGATGCAGTCTTTTCTAGAATCAGCCTGATGAATATCCTCGTAGATAGTTTTTTTGCTGCTGATGCCGATGGGCATGGGGGCAATCACAGAACCGCCCAAATCGCTGAATTAATTGCAGAAGCGGGCATCGAAATGACCAACTTAGACCGCAAAATCGTGCAGAAAAAGCTCGATCGGCTCCTGGCGGGCCTTCAGTCGATCCTCAATCCCAGCACGCTGCGGTTTATCAATCAGCATCAGCTAAAAATTAGCAAATCGCCTGTCTCACTTGCCTTTTGCGGATTTCAGCGCCAACTTTACCAAAAGGCACTTCAGCAACACACGGGTGCCAAAGTCATGGTGTGGGAAGCGACCAAAAACTATGTTGCGCCCTACGTGGCTGATGAGCGTCACTTCAAAATCGTCGGCGTACCTCAAAACCTGGAGGCGTTGGTCACCGGACAAAATGCTTTTTTTGAAAGTTTTGATATCGAAGCGCAGGCCCTCGCCAAGGCTGACATCGTGTTTTGTATCGCCCGCGAAGAAGAATGGCTTTTGAGGCTCAAAGGGGTCAATGCCCATTTCTTACCTTACTATCCGCCTGCAAAGCTCTTTGAGCGCCTCTTGAGCCTGCGTGAAGCCAGAACGAGAGAACAGCCATCCCGCTTTTTAATTTTGGGAAATGCTAAAAATCCTCCCACCAAAGCTGGCATGATCGAGCAACTTAACTGGCTGCAAGAAGTCCGTAAAACGCTGGAATTTCAGGTAGACATCGTGGGTTTTGGGACGGATGAATTGTTAAGTTATTGTAATCATTCTGATTTCTTCCTGCACGGCGCAGTTGAGCTAGAGAAACTAAATGAGTTGATGCTTCGGGCAAAAGCGGCTCTGATTCATCAGCAAGCTGGAGCCGGAGCGATTACTCGCATTCCTGAAATGTTGATTGCTGGCATTCCTGTAATTGCCAATGGCAACGCTTGCCGGAGTGCGTTCACCTATGCTGGCGTGTATTGCTATGACGATCGGTTTGAACTGACAGATCTCATGGCAAAAACTTTGGAGCGTCCTGAAGTGTTGCCTCGTCCAGTGAAAGCAGAGAAACGCTTTATTAACTGCTTGCTCGAACTCGCCCACTAACGAGATTGCGACAAGCAACCCTTTTGCAGTAGACCCCCAAGAGATCAGAAACAATGAAGGTATTGGTAACAGGCTCAAATGGTTTGATTGGTTCCGAAGCGGTGGAGTACTACGATCGCCAGGGACATCAGGTAATCGGGGTTGACAATAACATGCGAGCAGAGTTTTTTGGCGCGCAGGGCGACACCACCTGGAATCTGCAACGGTTACAATCCAAAACGCGCAGCTTTCAGCCTTACAGCATTGATATTCGCGATCGCGATCGCTTGTTTGACCTCTTCCAGTCCCACTCTTTTGATCTGATTATTCACTGTGCGGCTCAACCGTCTCACGACAAAGCTTGTCAGATTCCTTTGCTCGATTTTGAAGTCAATGCTCTGGGTACGGTGAATTTGCTAGAAGCTACGCGCCAATTTTGCCCAGAGGCCGTGTTTATTCACATCAGCACCAACAAAGTGTATGGCGACTCGCCTAACGAAGTGCCCCGCGTTGAGCTAGAAAAACGCTACGACTATGCTAACCCAGACGACTACCACGGGATTGCCGAAACCCAACGCATCGATCGCTGTCTACATTCCTTGTTTGGCGCGTCCAAAGCGGCGGCGGATGTCGTCGCTCAAGAGTACGGTCGCTATTTTGGTATGAAGGTCGGCATCTTTCGCGGCGGCTGTCTGACCGGCCCTTCTCACTCTGGCGTTGAGCTACACGGCTTTTTGTCTTACCT
Organism: Phormidesmis sp. 146-12; assembly: GCF_052939495.1. NCBI lineage: Bacteria > Bacillati > Cyanobacteriota > Cyanophyceae > Leptolyngbyales > Leptolyngbyaceae > Phormidesmis > Phormidesmis sp. 146-12. The sequence continues at coordinate 100,785 of NZ_JBJPHS010000013.1, forward strand.
GGTCAAAGTCGCCATCACAGGCGGCACTTACAAGGTGTTTGGCTACAAGGGCAAACAGGTGCGCGACAACATTCACAGCTACGATGTGATCCAAGCCTTTGAAGCCTTCCGCAACAACCCCAAGCCAGGAGAAGTGTATAACCTGGGCGGCGGCCGTGATAACAGCGTGTCTATTCTAGAATCGTTTGACTTGATCGAACAGCTCACGGGCAAGCGCGTCAATTGGGTTTATGTCGATCAAAATCGAATTGGCGATCACATCTGCTACATGTCTGACCTGCGAAAGCTCAAGAGCCATTTTCCAGAGTGGAGCATTACGCGCAGCCTGACGGATATTTTTCAGGAAATCATTGCGGCCGAGGCAGCCAAATATGCAGCAGTTAGATAGTCCCCGATCGGCGATCGACCCATCGACTCAAAAGTTAGACACGCCCAAACTACTGTTATTTGACCTGGCAGCCAGTGGGCACCATCCAGTCTATATCCAATATCTAGTGCGGGATTGGGTTGAGCAACAGCGCCCCGGAACGCTGCATGTGGTCGTGTCTCCGCAGTTTTTCGATCGTCACGCCGACATTACGGCGCTGGCTTACGAAACGTCGGACAGTCGAGTTCAGTTTACAGCCATTTCCGACCGTGAATTTGCCCAGTTTGAGCAACAAAAATCTCTGCTTTCTAAGTCGTTTGCTGAATGGCATCTCTTGTGTAACTATGCCAGCCAACTCCAGGCGACTCAAGCACTGTTGATGTATTTCGATACTTGCCAAATTCCCTTGGTGGCGGCGCGGCGCGCTCCCTGTCCGATCGCGGGCATTTATTTCAGACCCACTTTTCATTACAGTCGCTTTGCAGACTATCACCCAACCTGGCAAGATACGCTGCGACAGTGGCGACAAAAGCGATTACTCACACTGATTCTCCGCAATCCTCAGCTAAAGACTTTGTTTTCGCTCGATGCCTTCGCGGTTCCCCAGATTCAGCAATGTAATCCTAGGGTCAAAATCCTGCCGCTGGCTGATCCCGTTCAGCCCCATCACCCCCAGCCTGAAGCAACTGCACAACTGAGACAGGATTTGGGAATTGCACCCGATCGCCAGGTTTTATTGCTGTTTGGCGAACTCAATCGGCGCAAAGGAATTTACCAGATTTTGACGGCAATGTCAGCCCTCCCGCCAGAACTGGGACAGCAGATTTGCTTACTGTTAGCGGGGCCACTGCCCCTAGCGGATAAACCCGCGATCGTCGCTCAGATCCAGCAGCTACAGCAAACGACGTCAGTTCAGGTAATCCTCAATGATCAATACATCAAAGGCGACGCAGTACAACGCTACTTTGAACTGGCGGATAACGTGCTGGCAACCTATCAGCGACATGTGGGCATGAGTTCTATTTTGTTGCACGCGGCGGCGGCGCAAAAACCAGTCTTGTCTACAGACTATGGGCTGATGGGAGAGCTAGTCCGCCATTACGAATTAGGATTGGTCGTCGATGCCAGCCAGCCAGAGGCGATCGCTCAAGGGGTGACTGACTGGTTACAAGGGAGCGATCGTCTCAAACCCAATGCTGCCAAAATGCAGGAATTTGTTAATCAAAACCTGGCTGGGCAATTTGTTAACACCATCCTGCAAACGCTACTGTCTGTTTAGATCTACCTGACGCAGAAATCTTATGAAGCTACTATCGAAATTAAGTGCTGTATTACTCAGTCTCTATCTTCATGGCTTGACTTTCTATTTCTGCATTACTGGGTTTTCTGCGGGTCTTCAGTCTAGTGCCCTCACAGCAGCCTATCAGCTTACCTTAGTCGGAATCCCGCTTGTCATTGCCCTATTTGTCAAAGACTGTCGTGAAAAACTGCTGCGGGTGGAACCGATCGATTTGCTGTATCTCCTGTTTGTGATTCTCTTTCTATATGACCTGCGAGAAGGCAGATTTGCGGCTGAATTTCCAGAAAATCTTGTAATCTATTTTTCTTTGTACTGGACTTCTCTAGCAGTTGCGCGAAGTTTGACGCTCAAACAATTTAAGCTGGTTTGCCAGGTCTCCAATCTGATTACGATCCTGACTTCCTCGATTATTCTGGCTCAGGTGATTACCGGAACTGCAAACTGGGCCGATCACGGTCGGCGACTAGTGGCTGGCGCAAGCAACAATCCCATCATTTTGGGGTACACCGGAGCCTATGCTTTTCTGACCAGTCTAATTTTGGCAATGCGTGCTAAGTATCCCTGGAATCTGGTTTGGCTAGTAGTAAGCTTACCTGGGCTATCGGTTTGTCTCTCTACAGGCACTCGTAGCGCCCTGTTGTCTATCTTTTTGGGGGGTGCCTTCGTGGCGATTTACAGCTTAAAAGTTTTGGCTCGCTCTAATAAAAGCTTGTCCAGGGTAGTGTTGAATGGATTTATTGTAGTTACCTTAGTGTTCTCGTTTTCCCTAGCGAGCGAATCGTTTGTTCCGGCCGCGCGAGGGGGCGGCCCATCAGAAAAAGCATCCCCTATTACTGTGGCGCTGGAGTCTGGTTTAGAACGAGTTAGTTCCTTCACTCAAATATTGACTGGCGGCGGCAGCCAAGATCGTTCTACACAGCAGAGAGAAGTTCTCTATCAGACTGCCTGGGAAGGGTTTATGCAAAATCCGATGACAGGGAATGGGTTGTACTCTGCTCACGCCGCACACAATGCGTTTCTCCAGGTTTCAACTGAGTTTGGACTGTTAGGGGTTGTGACCTTTGTGGTGCCGTTTATATACATCTTCTACCGCATGATTCAAGTCATCTTTATCATGAAGCCTGATGTGCGGAGAGTGATCAAGTCTTTTCCTACACCAGAGCAGTTTTTGAACAGTGATTACGCCACAATTTCTAGCTTTTGTATTGTGATATTTGCTCAAGCGGTCTGTATGTTTTCATTCCACGGCGATCCTTACAGAAGCTTTTTACCGATTACGTCTATTGGCGTTCTGATTGCTTACTTGCGGCTAGGAAAGAGGGCGATTCAAAACTCCCGCTGGGACGCATCCTAGTTCCTCGTTTGTTGTTTGTTTCACGATCGATGCCCCAATTGTACTATTTCCATGAGCTATTCCCCGATCGCCTTATTTATCTACAAGCGCCCCGACCACACGCGACAAACGCTGATCAGCCTGATGCAGTGTCCAGAGTTTGCGGAGAGTCCTTTGTTTGTCTTTTGTGATGGAGCCAAAAAGCCAGAGGATGCTGACAAAATTCAAGAAACGCGCAGCCTGGTACGTGAGCTAGTCGGAGAAACTGCCAAGATCATTGAGGCTCCCCAGAATCAAGGTCTAGCAAACTCAATTATTTCTGGAATCGACCTGGTGTTTCGCACCTACGATCGCTGCATCATTATCGAAGACGATCTTGTGGTACATCCGCGCTGTCTAGGCTTTTTGAATGCTGCCCTTGACCAATATGAAGCAGAACCTTCTGTAATGCAGGTCTCGGCTCACATGTATCCGGTGCCCGAATTTACTCAACGCACAGAAGCGCTGTTTCTGCCAATTCATACCTCCTGGGGTTGGGCAACCTGGAAACGAGCCTGGGCGCACTTTGATCCGCAAGCAGTCGGCTGGGAAGCACTGGAACACGATCGCGATCTCCGCACTCGATTCAACTTTGACGGCACGTTTGATTACTTCAACACGCTCAAGATGCAAATGTCTGGGACGCTCGATTCTTGGGCGATCCGCTGGTACTGGAGTATTTTTAAGCAGCGGGGATGTACCTTATTTCCGCCGATTAGCTATATCAACAACATCGGGTTTGATGGAACGGGCACCCACGGTTGGCGATCGGCCCGCCGCTTTTTTAACCAGGCCAACCCTCCGCAACCCCCGATCGCGTTTCAGTTACCTGAAGAAGTGCGGCTATTAGACACTGAATTAGCGACGGTCAAAAAAACGCTGCGAAAGCTTCGTCCCAGAGGATTGGTCATCGTCAAAGGCCTGTTGTTTTTGCGAAAAATGAAACGGGCGCTCATCCCCGCGAGAGCCTGAGCGTGATCAAGCCTGCAAAGTTGCAACGTTCCCCTTAAGAAGCTACTGTGTACACACATCTCTTTCTCGCTTCGTTTCAGTCGGCTTCAGCCCCCTAAATTCCCCAAAATTGGGGGACTTCAAGCCCAGAATCCGAGTTCAAAGTCCCCCAGATTGGGGGATTTAGGGGGCGAAGATCTCGGCAATAAACGATTAAGCAACTTGTGTGTACACGGTAGCCTTAAGAAGGGAGGACTTAAAGAAGTTGCACGTCGCGTTCATTTCGGCTTCCTGAACAACACAAACGCAGCGATCGATGGGTCAATGTCGTATCTCTTTGGTCAAAACTGATGGATAAGTTCATGGAGAACAGAAAATTGCTGGAGGTAGAAATTTGAGGTAGGGTGCTGCCAGACTTCCCTAAACACAGTACAGTAGTCAGGAAAGGTGTCTACCATGATTAAGTTCCTGCTGTGTTTAAGCAACCCCGTCGTTTTTGGTGCGTCAGCGCACTGCTAACTATCGTTTGTGTTGGCTACATTCCTGCAAAACTCGCCCAGGCAAAGCAGCAAGCTCCTGAGCCGCAACTAATTTTATTTTTGGGAGGGGGAGCCGATCGAGAGCGATCGTCTGTGCCCACGATTCAAGCCCATTCTCAATTGGCGGTCTGGGTTTCGACAGGTTCGCCCCAGGCGGCGACGATCTTTGAGAGCGCTGACATTGCTCCGATGCGACTGCACTGGGATTGCCGAGCGACCGATACAGTGACCAACTTTACGACGGTGGTCAAAGACTTGCGAAAACGCGACATTCGACATGTTTATGTATTAACGTCGGATTTCCATATGCCCAGAGCAATGGCGATCGCCACGATCGTTTTGGGAAGCCAGGGAATTGCGTTTACTCCGATGGTCGTTCCGTCTCACCGCCCTCCCGAATCAAATCTGCGGATTCTCAGGGATATTGGGCGGTCTTTTGTTTGGTTAGCGACAGGTCGCACGGGTGCCAGTCTAAAGCAGCATTGGGCTTGCCAAGACCAAAAGTAACTCCTACCTTCCGATGCCCTTAAGAGCAGTAGAAGCAAAACGCTGGTCACTTTGAATGACTATATATACGTTTTGTATAACCATTCCGAAAATAACCCCCTAACGCTTCCATCTACCCAGAAATTTGTAGCTCGAATGGTCTAAAGTCTCCCAGATTGGGGGGTTGGGGGGCAGAAGCGCTGAATAACGAAGCGAAGAAATTGAAGCAAATCTCTTTTAGCAGGGTGGCGAAGCGATTGCATATGTTTATACAAACATTCCGAAGATATTCTCACAACTGATTTAAGACTGCTATATCAGTGCTGAGAAATTGATATGAAGACAATTTAATTAGCCCCGTTATTTTAACGTCAGTTCGATGAGAGTGACTCGCTTCGTTTCAATCGGCTTCAGCCC